>JAICSG010000329.1 GCA_025937035.1 Thermoanaerobaculia bacterium
CTCGGCAGGGAGCGGAGCTACCTCTGGGCGGTCACGCCGAGCTCGCTCGCCAGCTTCGAGCTGCCCCCCCGGGCGGGGATCGAGACCGCCGCCCGCCAAGCCTACCGCCTACTGACCACCCGTCAACGGACCCTCGCCCGCGCCGAGACCCAGAGGGCGCTGGCCGGGCTCTCCAGGCTTCTCCTCGCGCCGGCGGCCGGCCAGATCGGCCCCCACCGGCTGCTGGTCGCCGCGGACGGCGCCCTGAGCTATCTCCCGTTCGCGGCCCTGCCGGCGCCGGGCTCCGGCGAGCCGCTGGTCGCGAGCCACGAGATCGTGACCGCCCCCTCCGCCTCGTCGCTGCTGGCCCTGCGCCGCGAGCGGCGGGACCGGCGCCCGCCCCCCGCCGCCGTGGCGGTGGTGGCCGATCCGGTCTTCGAGGCCGGCGACCCGCGCGTCCACGGCGGGCGCGCGGCCGCCCCCGCGAGCCTCCGGGGAGCTTCCCAGCGGCTCGCCCGCCTCCCCTTCTCCCGCGCCGAGGCGGAGACCATACGGTCCCTGGCGCCGCCCGGTGGGACGCTGGTGGCGCTCGACTTCGCGGCCAGCCGGGAGACGGTGCTGAGCGGGGCGCTCGCCCGCTACCGGATCGTCCATTTCGCCACCCACGGCGTCCTCGACACGGCCCACCCCGAGCTCTCCGGCCTCCTGCTCTCCGGGGTCGACCGGCAGGGCCGTCCGGTCGAAGGCTTCCTGGGCGCTCACGAGATCGACCGCCTGCGCCTGCCGGCCGACCTGGTGGTCCTCTCGGGATGCGCGACGGCCCTGGGCCGGGATATCCGCGGCGAGGGGCGGGTGGGGCTGACGCGCGCCTTCCTCCACGCCGGCGCGCGCCGGGTGGTGGTCAGCCTCTGGCCCGTGCAGGACCAGGCCACAGCCGAGCTGATGCGGCGCTTCTACCGCGGGATGCTCCGGGACGGCCTGCCGCCGGCGGCGGCGCTGCGGGCCGCCCAGGCCGGGCTGCGCGGCGAGCCGTCCTGGCGGGACCCCTATTTCTGGGCCGGCTTCGTGCTGCAAGGCGACTGGCGATGAATTCCCTGTAAACCTTTCGGAGCCCCGCGGATCTATCAAGGAAAGGAGAGACCCATGACCCACGAGAAGACCCACGAGCGCAAGAAGAAGCCCCGGAAAGGGCACGGGCGCGCCGACGACGGCGTCGAAAAGCCGGCCGTCACCGATCCCAACGCCAATCCCACCGGGCAGATCTTCAAGCCCAAGCCCTCCTACGAGCCGTCCAAGCCCCCTAAAAGCTGAGACCGTCCAGCATCCCCTCGGCCGGCCCGCTCCCCCGGGGACGGGCCGGTCTTTTTTTCTTCGCCCCGGTGCTAACCCATCCTCCCGCCGTCCGGATCTACACCCCGCGATCCCATGAAGGAGGACGGATGAGCACCCGCACCCCCGAGCCCGACGACGAGAGCCTGCTGGCCGCGACCGCCCGCGGCGACGTCGAAGCCTTCCATCAGCTCTACCTGCGCTACGCCGGGCGCGTCCTCGCCTGCGCCCGCCATCTCTGCCGGGACGAGGCCCTCGCCGAGGACATCACCCAGGAGGTCTTCACCGCCGTCTGGACCCGCGCCGAGACCTTCCGGCCCGACCGCGGCAGCGCCCCCGCCTGGCTGTTCACGCTGACCCGTCACAAGCTGGTCGATCACTGGCGCCGGACAGGGAAGGGAGCGCGGATGGAAACCCTGGACGACCTCCGGCATCCGTCGCAGCCCCCCGAGGACGGCGACCTGCGCCTCAGCCTCCGGAAGGCCCTGGACCACACCTCCCCCGAGCAGCGGGAGGCGATCCACATGGCCTACTTCCACGGCCTCACCTACGAGGAGACCGCCGCCCGGCTGGCCCTCCCCCTGGGCACCCTCAAGTCGCGCATCCGCCTGGGATTGCGGGCGATGCGCGAGGTGATGTCCCAGGCTCCGGAATGCCGCCTCCCGACCGCCGTGTTGTAGCCTGCGGACCGTCCCCTGCCGGCTCCGGTCCCGGAGAGCCGCTGATATAGACTCGGCTCCGAGGTCGCCTCGCGATCCGCGAGGTGATTTTCCATCTATGGATTCCAGGAGGGGAACGACCCCGATGTCCACTCCCGAGCAGGGTCCGCACAACGTCAACAACTACCACCGGGTGATCATCCTCGGCTCGGGCCCGGCCGGCCTCACGGCGGCGCTCTATGCCGCGCGGGCCGACCTGGCGCCGCTCGTCCTCGAAGGCAATCAGCCCGGCGGACAGCTCACCATCACCACCGACGTCGAGAACTTCCCCGGCTTTCCGGAAGGCATTCTCGGCCCCGAGCTGATGGACCGCATGCGCGAGCAGGCCCGGCGCTTCGGCACCAAGGTGAGGTTCGAGCAGGCGATCGAGATCGACCTCGAGAAGCGCCCCTTCACCATCCGCACCGACGAGGACACCTACCGCTGCGACTCCCTGATCGTCTCGACCGGGGCCTCGGCCAAGCTGGGGGGTATCCCGGGCGAGCAGGAGCTGATGGGCTACGGCGTCTCCGCCTGCGCCACCTGCGACGGCTTCTTCTTCCGCGACAAGGAGATCGTCGTCATCGGCGGCGGCGACTCGGCCATGGAGGAGGCCACCTACCTGACCAAGTTCGCCAGCAAGGTGACCATCATCCACCGGCGCCGCGACCTGCGGGCCTCCAAGATCATGCAGGACCGCGCCTTCGCCAACCCGAAGATCGCCTGGATCTGGGATACGGTGGTCTCCGAGATCGTCGGCACCCGCGAGGGCGGCGTCACCGGCGTCAAGTTGCACAACAAGCGGACCGAGCTCGAGAGCTTCTACCCCACCCAGGGGGTCTTCTACGCCATCGGCCACAAGCCCAACACCGACCTCTTCCGCGGCAAGCTGGAGATGAACGACGTCGGCTACATCCTGGTCCAGGAGCCGACCACCCGGACGAGCGTGCCGGGCGTCTTCGCCGCGGGGGACGCCACGGACCCGATTTACCGCCAGGCGATCACCTCCGCCGGCAGCGGCTGCCGCGCGGCGATCGACGCCGAGCGCTGGCTCCAGGAGCTACAAGACTGATGCAGCTTTCCAGGCCCACGTCCCAGATCAAAACCTTAGGCGCGCTCCGCGAGGCCGGCTACCGGCCGCGCTCGATCAAGCAGGAGATCCGCGACAACCTGCGGGCCCGCCTCGCCAGCGGCGGCCCGCTCTTCCCGGGCATCCTGGGCTACGACCGCACGGTGATCCCGTCGGTGATCAACGCCCTGCTCGCCGGCCACGACTTCATCCTCCTCGGCCTGCGCGGCCAGGCGAAGACCCGCATCCTGCGCTCGCTCGTCACCCTGCTCGACGAGGAGGTGCCGGTGCTCACCGGCTCCGAGCTCAACGACGATCCGCTCGCCCCGATCTCCACCTACGGCCAACGCCTCGCGGATGAGGCCGGCGACGACGCCCCGGTCGAGTGGATGAGCCGCGAGCAGCGCTACAACGAGAAGCTGGCGACGCCCGACGTCTCGATCGCCGACCTCCTGGTCGACATCGACCCGATCAAGGCGGCCACCCGCAAGCTCACCTTCGCCGACCCCGAGGTGATCCACTTCGGCATCATCCCGCGCACCAACCGCGGCATCTTCGCCATCAACGAGCTCCCCGATCTCGCGCCGCGCATCCAGGTGGGCCTGTTCAACATCCTGGAGGAGCGCGACCTCCAGATCCGCGGCTTCCCCGTGCGCATCCCGCTCGACATCATGATGGTCTTCTCGGCCAACCCGGAGGACTACACGAACCGGGGCAGCAGCATCACGCCGCTCAAGGACCGCATCTCGTCCCAGATCCTCACCCACTATCCGCCGGACGTGGCGGTGGCGGCGGACATCACCCGCCAGGAGGCCTGGACCGAGCGCGACATCCCCAGCCTGGTGATCCCCGAGGACGTCCGCGTGCTGGTCGAGGAGGTCAGCCTCGCGGCCCGCGAGAGCGACCTGGTCGACCAGTCGTCGGGCGTCTCGGCCCGCGTGGCCATCTCGGCGCTGGAGCTGCTCACCTCGAACCTGGAGCGGCGGGCGCTCGCCACCCACGACAACCCGGTCTATCCGCGCCTGAGCGACCTCCAGATGCTGCTGCCCGCCATCACCGGCAAGGTCGAGATGGTCTACGAGGGGGAGCAGCAGGGGGCCGAGGTGGTGGCCCGGCGGCTCATCGGGCAGGCGGTCAAGAAGGTGTTCGACAAGCGCTTCCCCGAGGTCGGCAAGGAGGCCGGCAGCGGCGGCGAGGACGACAAGGGCCCCTACGCCCGCATGATCCGCTGGTTCGCGGACGGCAACTCGGTGACCGTGTCGGACGAGCAGCCGTTCGCCGACTACGAGACCGAGATCTACAAGGTGCCGGGCCTCAAGGAGCTCGTCTCCCGCAACGGCAAGACCCGCGAGGAGCGGGCCCTGGCCGCCGAGATGGTGCTCGAGGGGCTCCACCAGCACCTCAAGCTCGCCCGCCAGGACCTCGACAGCCAGATCAGCTACAAGGAGATGGTCAAGTTCCAGCTCCTGAAGCCCCGCAAGGGATCCGGCGGCCGGGACCGCGGAGACATCAACTGAGCGCGGAGCAGGCAGCACCATGCGGCATCAATATCTGTATCTCGACCCCGAGCTGATCCAGCAGCTCCTCGCCGGGCTCGACCTCCTGCGCCTGTTCAACCAGCTCGTGCTGGCGACCGGCGGCGACGTGGAGGAGGCGATGGACTGGATGCGCTACCTCCAGCAGCAGGGGCACCTGCCCGAGGAGGTCGACCTCGAGCAGTTCTTCGCCAGCCTGGAGAATCAGAGCCTGGTGGCCCGCGACGGCGAAGGCGCCCTCCAGCTCACGGCGGGGGGCGAGCGCCGCATCCGCCGCAGCGCCTTCGAGGAGATCTTCTCGACCCTCAACAAGTCGGGCCCGGGCTACCACCAGATCCGCTCCTCCGGCGAGGGGATCGAGCGCCTCCCCGAGACGCGCCCGTACTCGTTCGGCGACGACATCCACCTGCTCGACTCCGCCCGCTCGCTCCAGAACGCCTTCCGGCGGGAGTCTGGCGACGACTTCAGCCTGCTGGAGGAGGACCTGGAGGTCTACGAGACTGAGCACCTGACCTCCTGCGCCACGGTGGTGGCGATCGACATCAGCCACTCGATGATCCTCTATGGGGAGGACCGCATCACCCCGGCCAAGACCGTGGCGCTCGCCCTCACCGAGCTGATCACCACCAAGTACCCCAAGGACGACCTGTCCGTGGTGCTCTTCGGCGATCAGGCCGAGCAGGTGTTCCTCTCGGAGATC
>JAICSG010000325.1 GCA_025937035.1 Thermoanaerobaculia bacterium
CGGCCGGACCTACTGCTGCTCGACGAGCCGACGAACCACCTCGACACCGAGTCGGTCGCCTGGCTGGAGCACTTCCTGGCCGGCTACCCGGGCACGGTGGTCGCCGTCACCCACGACCGCTACTTCCTGGACAACGTCGCCGGCTGGATCCTGGAGCTCGACCGCGGCCAGGGGATCCCGTGGAAGGGGAACTACTCCTCGTGGCTGGAGCAGAAGCAGGAGCGGCTCGCCCAGGAGGAGAAGGCCGAGTCGTCGCGGCAGCGCACGTTGCAGCGCGAGCTCGAATGGGTGCGGATGTCGCCGCGCGCCCGCCAGGCCAAGGGCAAGGCCCGCCTCACCGCCTACGAGAAGCTGCTCGCCGAGGACCGCGAGTACGAGAAGCGGAACGATCCGAACGAGATCCATATCCCGGCCGGGCCCCGTCTGGGCGACGTGGTGGTGGAGGCCAAGGGGCTGCGCAAGGGGTACGGCGACAATCTGCTGATCGAGGACCTCGATTTCGCCCTGCCGCCCGGCGGCATCGTGGGCGTCATCGGCCCGAACGGCGCCGGCAAGACGACCCTGTTCCGCATGATCGTGGGGCAGGAGAAGCCGGACGACGGCGCGATCCGCGTCGGCGACACGGTGAAGATCGCCTACGTGGACCAGAGCCGGGAGAGCCTGGACGGCGAGAAGCTGGTCTGGGAGGCGATCTCGGACGGCCGTGACGTGGTGACGCTGGGGAGCCGCGAGATCCCGGCCCGCTCGTACGCGGCGGCGTTCAACTTCAAGGGGTCGGACCAGCAGAAGCGGGTGAAGGACCTCTCCGGTGGCGAGCGCAACCGGGTGCACCTGGCCCGCACGCTGAAGGCCGGGGGGAACCTCCTGCTGCTCGACGAGCCGACCAACGATCTGGACGTCGACACCCTGCGGGCCCTGGAGGAGGCGCTCCTGGCCTTCGCCGGCTGCGCGGTGATCATCAGCCACGACCGCTGGTTCCTCGACCGCATCGCCACCCACATCCTGGCCTTCGAGGGGGAGTCGCAGGTGGTCTGGTTCGAGGGGAACTACGAGGCCTACGAGGCGGACAAGAAGCGCCGCCTGGGGGCCGAGGCGGACCAGCCGCACCGGATCCGGTACAAGAAGCTGACGCACACGGTGTAGGGCCTGATCACCCCCGACCCTCTTCTCCCGATCGGGAGACGAGGGCGGGGCTTTCAGCCGCTCAGCGTACGGCGTGTTGGCCGATCTGGTGCAGCGACTCGCTGAACAGGAAATTCAGCATGATCCGGAAGGAGCCGCCGTGGTACCAGGCGGTGAACGGCGTATGGGATTCCAGGAGGATCGAGCCGATCACTCCCAGGCCTACCGAGAGGAGAAGAGCGAGGAGGGAGCCCCAACCGAAGCTGGGGAGCGGGAAATCGATGCGATAACCGACCGCGTTCAGGCCCGCGACCACGTAGGGGGTGAGACCGCCGATGGCGCCCCAGGCGATCTGTCCGGGGCGCTCCAGGGAGGTGGCCGCCGATCGCGCGGTCATCGAGGGAAGGCGAACAGGTGAGCGAGGGTTTCCCGCAGGGCGGGCACCTGGAGCGAGATCAGATACAGGGCGCCGATCCCCCCGAAGACGAGGATTCTCCAGGCCCGCAGGGCGTTCCTGGAGCCTTGACCGTTTATCGCCGCGCTGGCGCTCATGGGTTTCTCCTTCCCCTTTGGGGCGTGGTCTCGAGCCAGACTTCCGGTTTCCGGCATCAGCATGAGCACCTCACATTCCGGGCAATCGCAACATCAACCTATAAACAAACGACCGGGATGTCAAGCGCTCGTTCCTGGCGAGATCCTCGCCCTCCTCATTTTACGCCAGCCGGAGCCTGCAGGTTCCGTTCCATGGCGATTTGGTCGTCCGGCCGGCTCCGGGCTGTATCCTTCCCCCCCGATACGCTAGACTCCGTCCCTCCCGCGGGGCTCGCAGGCTCCGCGGCGACCCCTGTCCGATCCCATGTCCCAACCGGCCTCCGACACGCTCTCTCCGCGCACCCGGCTCGCCCTGGTCATTCTGGGGCTGGTGCTTTTCTTTGGGGGGCTGGGGAGCTATCCGCTGCTGGAGCCGGACGAGGGTCGCTACGCGGAGATCCCGCGCGAGATGCTGGAGCGTGGGGACTTCGTCACGCCGCGCCTGAACGGCGTTCTCTATTTCGAGAAACCGCCGCTCTACTACTGGCTCAACGCGGCGGCCCTCTCCCTGCCGGGGCGGCCCGAGGTGCTCTGCCGGCTGTTCAGCGCCCTCTTCGGCCTGGGCGGGGTGGGGCTGGCCTGGCTGCTCGGCCGCTCGATCGGCGGGCCGCGGGTGGGGCTGACGGCGGCGATCGTGCTCGGCAGCTCGCCCCTCTGGGCGGCCCTCTCGCGGGCCAACATCATCGACATGACCCTGGCCTTCTTCCTGAGCGCCACCCTGACCTGCTTCTGGCTGGCGCAGGCAAAGGAGAAGGGGGAGCGCGGGGAGCGGCTGCTCTGGTACGGCCTGTTCGCCGCCGCGGCGCTCGCCACGCTGACCAAGGGGCTGATCGGCTTCCTGATCCCCGGAGCGGTGATCTTCCTCTATCTCCTGTTCGCCCGGCGGTGGCTGCTGCTGCTGCGGGTGCCCTGGATCGGCGGGATCGCGCTGTTCCTGCTGATCGCGGTGCCCTGGCATGTGCTGGCGGCGCGGCGGAACCCGGACTTCCTCTGGTTCTACTTCGTCCACGAGCACTGGCTGCGCTACACCACCTCGGAGGCCAGGCGGCAGGCGCCGGCCTGGTTCTTCGTGGGCATCCTGGCGGTGGGGCTGATCCCATGGTCAGGGGTGCTGCCGGCGGCGGCGCGGCTCTACCGGCGGAGCTGGGGACGTCTGCGGGCGGAGCGGCCGGGGCTGATCTTCCTGGCCTGCTGGGCGCTGTTCATCCTGCTCTTCTTCTCGGCCTCGCAGTCCAAGCTGGTGCCCTACATCCTGCCGGGGGTGCCGCCGCTGGCCGTGCTGGCCGCCCTGGCGCTCCAGGAGGCCGAGACGGACCCGCGGACGCGCAGGTGGGCCCGGGTGGGCGGCGCGATCGGGGCGGCGCTGTTGGCGGTCCTGGCCGCCGCGCTGCTCCTGGCGGCCCTGGGCAGGATCGACACCGGGGTGGGCCCGCTGCCCAACGTGCTGATCTTCGCCATGCCGGCCCTGGCCGCGGGCCTGCTCTCGCTCTGGCTCTGGGGGAGCGGCCGGCTGCGGAGCCTGGCGGCGCTGGCGGTGGCGCCGGCCCTGCTCGTGCTGGGGCTGGTCTCGGCGGCGCCGCGCGCCTCGCTCCTGCTCAGCACCGGGCCGATCGCCCACTTCCTGGGCCCCCGGCTGGGACCGGGAGACGAGGTTTACGCCTATCGCTGCTATCCTCAGACCCTGCCGATCTACCTGCGGCGGCTGGTGGGGGTCGTCGAGTACACGGGTGAGCTGGAGTTCGGAATCCGGCACCTGACGCCGGAGGAGCGGGCGCGGCGCTATCCCACCGCGGCGGAATTCCGGCCCCTCTGGAGCTCGGGGAAGACCGTCTATCTGGTCCTGGAGGCGGAGAAGCTCCCCCGGATGCGGGAGGACGGTCTCGCGCCGGGACGGGTCCTGATGCGGCAGGATAAATATCTTCTGTTGACCAATCGCCCGGCGCCCCTACCGGTACGGGCTGAATGACCTTGGAGAGATTCATGACCAGGCCTTTCGTGAAGCGCGACACCTTCCTCCCGTTCTCCCGGCCGACCATCCGGCAGGTGGAGATCGACGAGGTCGTCGATACCCTGCGCTCGGGCTGGATCACCACGGGCCCGAAGGCCGAGCGCTTCGAGAAGGATTTCGCCGCCTACGTGGGCGCTCCCGAGGTGCTGGCCGTCTCCTCGGCCACCGGCGGCCTCCACATCGGCCTGACCGCCCTCGGGGTGAAGCCGGGTGACGAGGTGATCATCACCCCCATGACCTGGGCCGCCACGTCGAACATGGTCGAGGCCCTGGGCGGCAAGTCGGTGTTCGTGGAGATCGATCCGGACACCCTCCAGATCGACCCCGAGGCGGTGGCGGCGGCGGTGACGGACCGCACGGTGGGGATCATCCCGGTCCACTTCGGCGGCGCCCCTTGCGACATGGATCCGCTGCTGGAGATCGCCCGCAAGCACTCGCTCTGGATCTTCGAGGACGCGGCGCATGGCGTGGGAACGATCTACAAGGGGAAGCACGTCGGCCTGTTCGACCGCCTGGCGGCGTTCTCCTTCCATCCAATCAAGAACATGACCACCGGCGAGGGGGGGATGCTCACCCTCTCCGACCCCGAGCTGGCGCGCAAGCTGCGCGCCCTGCGCTTCCACGGCCTGGAGAAGCAGGCCTGGAACCGCTACGCCGAGGGGGGGACGCCGCAGGTGGAGATCGTGCTCCCCGGCTTCAAATACAATTTCATGGACCTCCAGGCGGCGCTCGGCATCCATCAGCTCGCCTCGGTGGACGAGTTCAACGCCAGGCGGCGCGAGCTGGCCATGATCTATCACGAGCTGTTCGCCGAGGTGCCGGAGATCGCCCGGCCGGGAGTCCCGAAATATGATCACTTCCACACCTGGCACCTCTATGTGATCAAGGTGCTCGACGCGGCCGGGATGTCCCGCGACAACTTCATGGCGGCGCTCCGGCAGCGCAACGTGGGCACCGGCCTCCACTTCCGGGCCGTCCACACGCAGCCCTATTACGCGCAGAAGTATCCGGAGGTGCCGGGCACCCTGCCCAAGGCCGAGTGGGCCTCGGACCGCATCTGCTCGCTCCCCCTCTTCCCGGACATGACCGAGGACGACGTCCGCTACGTGGTGGACGCGATCAAGGACGTGCTGGTCCACGCGAAAGACTGATCATGGATCAACCGTATCTTTCGATCGTCATCCCGGTCTACAACGAGGAGGAGAACCTGCCGGAGCTCCTCGACCGGCTGGCGAAGACCCTCGGGGCCCTGGGAAAGACGTACGAGATCGTGCTGGTCAACGACGGCAGCCGCGACGGCTCGCTGCGGCTGCTGCGCGAGGCCTCGGCGCGCGATCCCTACCTGGTGGTGGTCGACTTCAACCGCAATTACGGCCAGCACGCCGCGGTGTTCGCGGGGTTCGAGGTCAGCCGCGGCGAGCTGGTGGTGACGCTCGACGCCGACCTCCAGAATCCGCCGGAGGAGATCCCCAAGCTGGTGGCCAAGATGGAGGAGGGGTTCGACGTCGTGGGCTCGATCCGGGTCCACCGCCAGGACACCCTGCTGCGGCGGGTGGCGTCGAAGATCGTCAACCGGATGACGGCGCTGGCGACGGGCGTGCAGCTCACCGATTACGGCTGCATGCTGCGGGCCTACCG
>JAICSG010000168.1 GCA_025937035.1 Thermoanaerobaculia bacterium
GCCACCCGCGGCCAGGGGGCTGACCAGCCGGGCCGGCCGGTCGTCGGCGAGCAGCGGGCCGCCGCCGGGCAGCACGATCCGCAACAGCCGGAGCACCGCGAGCGACAGGAGGGCGAGGGCGATGGCGGCCCAGGCCACGCGGTCCGCCAGCGGCCAGCCCATGGGCAGGGCGGTACCCCGGCCGCGGTCCACCACGAGCTTCGGGGTGCCGGTGAGGGCGACCACGTCGGTGCCGGGAATCGCCTGGTCGGGATCGTCCACCACCGTCCAGCGGGCCGGCCGCGAGCGGGGGAAGGGCAGGGTGTCCGTGGGGAAGCTCACGCCGGCCGCCACCCGCCAGGGGCGCCGGGCGTCGCCGATCGGCTGGAGGACGAGCAGGGTGACGGCGCTGAAGCTGGCCCGGTAGTAGGGGCCCGAGCGGGGCAGCTCCTGCGGCAGCTCGTGGAGCAGCCCCTCCCCCGCCCAGGCCACCGGCACGCCGTCCGGGTCGAGCAGCAGGAGGGCGCGGCGCCCCTTCCCCTCCCCGATCTCGATCTTCTGGAGCGCGCTGAAGGCGTTGAGGCGGTCCTGGGGGGTGAGCCGGCTGTCGGCGTCCAGCGAAGCCTGCGGCGCCCGGGCGGGCACCTGGACGATCGCCGCCGCTTTGGCGGCCGTGGAGCGCAGGTCCTCCCAGATCGCCTCGTACTCCCGGCGGGTCTCGCGGATGCGCTCCGCGCGCCCCGGCCGCTGGAGGCGGCCGGCCGCCCAACCCGCGATCAGCGCCGCGACCGCCAGGGCCAGGATGGGGCCGGCGATCCGCCGCTCGCGCGCCGGACGCAGCCAGAGCCAGAGGCTGGAGAGCAGGAGGACGGCGAGGGCGGCCCAGGCGTCCCGCAGGAGCGGCGCCGCCACCAGGCCGGCGACCAGGAGAACCTCGGCCGCCGCCCGCCAGCCCGGCTCGCGGGTCTCGGGTCTCACTTGCGGGACATCGGCAGGTCCACGCCCCGCTCGCGGGCGCAGGCGATCGCCTGCGGATAGCCGGCGTCGGCATGGCGCGCCACGCCCATGCCGGGATCGCCGGTGAGGACCCGCTCCAGCCGGCGCGCCGCCGCCTCCGTGCCGTCCGCCACGATCACCATGCCCGCGTGGAGCGAGTAGCCGATGCCCACGCCGCCGCCATGGTGGACCGAGACCCAGGTGGCGCCGTTGACCGCGTTGAGCATCGCATTGAGGACCGGCCAGTCGCCGATGGCGTCCGAGCCGTCCAGCATCCCCTCGGTCTCGCGGTTGGGGGAGGCCACCGAGCCGCAGTCCAGATGATCGCGGCCGATCACGATCGGCGCCTTCACCTTTCCCGAGGCCACGAGGTCGTTGAAGACCTTCCCCGCCCGGGCGCGCTCGCCGTAGCCGAGCCAGCAGATGCGCGCCGGCAGCCCCTGAAAGGCGACCCGCTCGCGGGCCAGGCGGATCCACCGCGCCAGCGCCGCGTCCTCGGGGAAGGTCGCGAGGATCGCGTCGTCCGTGGCCGCGAGGTCCTCCGGATCGCCCGAGAGGACGGCCCAGCGGAACGGTCCCTTCCCCTCGCAGAACAGGGGGCGGATGAACAGCGGCACGAAGCCGCCGATCTCGAAGGCCCGGGACTCCCCCGCCGCCAGCGCCTGCCCGCGCAGGTTGTTGCCGTAGTCGAAGGTGACGGCCCCCCGCTCCTGGAGGGTGAGCATGTCGCGCACGTGGGCCGCCATCGAGGCCATGGAGCGGTCGATGTACGCCTTCGGATTCTCCTGGCGCAGGCGGAGGGCCTCGGCGTAGGGGATGCCGTGCGGCACGTACCCCTGCAGGGCGTCGTGGGCGGAGGTCTGATCGGTGAGCGCGTCCGGCACCAGGCCGGTCGCCACCAGGTGCTCCAGGAGATCGACGGCGTTAGCCTCGACGGCGATCGAGATCGCCTCCCGGCGGTCGCGGGCCGCCAGGGCCCGCTCGACGGCGGCCGGGATGTCCGGCGCGACGGTGTCGAGATAGCGGGTGGCCAGCCGGCGCTCGATGCGGGAGCGGTCGACCTCGGCCACCAGGCAGACCCCTTCGTTCATGGTCACGGCGAGCGGCTGGGCGCCGCCCATGCCGCCGAGGCCCGCGGTGACGGTGAGCCGGCCCGCCAGCGAGCCGCCGAAGTGCTGGCGGGCGCATTCCGCGAGGGTCTCGTAGGTCCCCTGGAGGATGCCCTGGGTGCCGATGTAGATCCAGGAGCCGGCGGTCATCTGGCCGTACATGGTGAGGCCGAGCCCCTCCAGGCGGCGGAACTCGTCCGCGGTGGCCCAGTGGGGGACGAGCAGCGAGTTGGCGATCAGCACCCGGGGGGCGTCCGCGTGGGTCCTGAAGACCGCCACCGGCTTGCCGGACTGGACGAGCATTGTCTCCTCGTTCCCCAGCCGCCTCAGGGTCTCGACGATCGCCTCGAAGCACTCCCAATTGCGCGCCGCCTTCCCCGAGCCGCCGTAGACCACGAGCTCCTCCGGCCGCTCGGCGACCTCGGGGTCGAGGTTGTTCATGAGCATCCGCAGAGCGGCCTCCTGCTGCCATCCGCGGCAGGAGATCTCGGGCCCGCGGGGAGCGTGGACGGTGCGGGGGCGGGCGACGGGCTGGGTAGGGGTGGCGATGGTCATGAGGGGTATTCTACTCGGGAGCCCCCCTCAAAGCTGCCCGCTCAGCAGATAGCACGCCCGGTCCAGGGCCCGGTGCCAGAGATGATACCCGTGGTCCCAGGAGGCGGCCTTCATCTCCTCGCAGGCCTTGAGATCGTCCTCGAAGGCGGCCTTGAGCTCGTTGGCGATGCCTTCATCGATGATGCCCACGCCCGCCTCCTCGTTGATGTCGAAGGAGCGGGAGTCCAGGTTGGTCGAGCCCACGTGGGACCAGACGCCGTCGATCACCAGGATCTTCTGGTGGATCAGGGTCCTCTCGAAGCAGAAGATCCGCACCCCCGCGTTCAGCATCTCGCTGAAGTGGCGGTGCCCGGCGTGGTTGACCACCGGGCTGTCGGTGATCCTGCCGGGGACCATGATCTTGACCTCGACCCCGCGCTTGACGGCGCGCTTGAGCAGCGACGCCGTCTCGTCATCGGCGATGAAGTAGGGGTTCTGGATCAGGATCTCCTTCTGGGCGGTGGCGAGCGACATCTTGAACATCAGCTCGAGGTCGGAGACCCCCCCGAGGGGCGCTCCGGCGAGGATGTGCATCTTCAAGCCCCCCTCGAAATCGATGGCCGGGAAGTACTTCTCCCCCACCAGCACCTCCCCTGTCTCCTCGATCCAGTGCTGGGCGAAGACCGACTGCGCGGCGTTGACGATCGGGCCGTGGAGCCGGACGCCGGTGTCCCGCCAGTGGTCCTTGTCCTGGCCGTGCCCGGTCCACTTGTCCGCCACCCCGTGGCCGCAGATGTAGGCCGTGCGGCCGTCGAAGACGGCGAGCTTGCGGTGGGTGCGCTTGTTGAGCTGGCCGATGTCCCGCAGGCGGATGGGATGGTAGCGGATCAGCTTGACCCCCGCGCCTTTCATCTGCTCGCGGAGCCGGCGCTTCATTTTCATCCCGCCCATGGCGTCGACCATCACCCGCACCTCGATCCCCTCGCGGGCCCGCTTCGCGAGAGCTCCCGCGACCTCGTCGCAGATGCCGCCGGTCCACCAGACGTAGGTCTCGAAATGAATGGTTTTTTTCGCGGTGCCGATCGATTCGAGGAGGGCGTCGAAAAAGTCGCCGTTCTGGATGATCTCGGCGCGGTTGCCGTCCAGGATGATCGCCTTGGTCATGCCGGCGATCGAGGGGAGGGCCTGCTCGAAGCAGTCGAGATCGGGCACCCGGACGTGGAACTCCCGCTCGCGCAGGTTGTTCCACAGCATCATCCCGAGCAGGACGATGGCCGCGATCATCGTGACGAAAAGCCAGAGGTGGATCTCGATCATGGCTCAGAGCTGCTCGTTGATCGCGTAGGAGAGCTGGTCCTCCAGCTTGTGCCAGAGGGAGCGGTGGCTCCACGTCCGGGCATCGAGATGCTTGCAGCGCTTCAGGTCCGCCTCGAAGGCGGCCTTGAGCTGCCCGGCGATCCCCGGATCGATCAGGCCCACGCTCGCCTCATCGTTGATGTCGAGCGAGCGGTCGTCGAAGTTGGTCGAGCCGACGAAGGACCAGACGCCGTCGATGATCATGATCTTCTGGTGGCTGAGGGTGGGCTCGAACTCATCGATCTCCACCCCCTTGTCGAGCAGGGCCTGAAACTGCTTGTGGCCGGCGTGGCGGACGACCGAGCTGTCGGTGATCTGGCCCGGGATCATCAGGCGCACGCGCACCCCGCGCTGGACGGCGTTGCCGATCAGGTCCACCAGCTCCTTGTCGGGGATGAAATAAGGGTTCTGAATGATCAGCTCTTTCTGGGCCGAGGCGATCGCCAGCTTGTCGATCAGCTCCATCTCGGAGACGCCGCCCCGCGGAGCGCTGGCCGTCATGTGGGCCCGCACCGGACCGGCGGCCGCGAGGTGGGGAAAATACTTCTCCCCCACCAGGACCTCGGCGGTCTCGTCGACCCAGTTCTGGGCGAACACCGCCTGCACGCTGTTGACGATCGGTCCCTGGAGACGCACGCCGGTGTCCCGCCAGTGGTCCTTGTCCTGGGCGTTGCCCGTCCACTCTTCGGCGATCCCATGACCGAAAACATAAGCGATCCGGCCGTCGAAGATGGCGAGCTTGCGGTGGGTGCGATTGTTGAGCAGCCCGAGGTCGCCGAGCCGGAAGGGGTGATAGAGGGCGATCTTCACCCCCGCCTTCTTCATCATGTCGTAGAGCTTGTCGTCTCCCCGGTGGGAGCCGGTGGCGTCGAGGGTGATGCGCACCTCGACCCCCTGGCGGGCCTTGTCGGCCAGGGCCCGCGCGATGCGATCGCAGATCTCCCCTTTCCACCAGACGTAGGTTTCGAGATGGATGCTGGCGCGCGCCTGGGCGATGTCGGCGAGGAAGGGGGGGAAGAAGCCGTCGCCGTTCTCCAGGATCTGGACGGAGTTGCCCGGCAGCACCGCCGAGCCGCCGAGGTTGGCGATCGCCGGCAAAGCCTGCTCGAAGCTGGCGATCCGCGGCACGGTGACGTGCGACTGGCGCTCGTGCAGCACCGACCAGATCATCACGAACAGGAAGACCACGATGAAGGCGTAGAGGATCAGGGCCAGGTGCGAGACCTCGACCGTCCGCGCCAGCCAGCGGGCCGGGGCGGATTTGGGCTCTTTCGTTGGTTTCTTTTCTTTGTCTTTCTCAGGCTTCCGCAGCGGAAGACTCATGGCTCGATCTCTCCCTATGGAGCTCGACCAGCACCGGCCAGTGATCCGAGGGTCCCGTCCGGATCACCTGGTAGGACGTGGTCGTCCAGCCCGGGTCGGCGAAGACGTAGTCGATGCGCTGCCGCATGAACCTGTGGGTGAACGCGATGTCGTCACCGCACATCCGGAACAGCTCGGCGGCCATCAGGGTCCCGATCTCCGGGGCGTTGGGAGGAGCGTTCAGATCCCCCACCAGGACAAAGGGCCCTTCAGACTGCTTGAGCCGCTCGACGAGACCCTGTATTTGCATAGTCCGTGCCGACCTCCCCCACCGCCCCCAGGCGGCGAGGTGGGTCACGTAAAAGTGGATCTCGGATTCGGAGAGGGCGATCCGGGAGTGGAGCACGGTCCGGGGCTCGCCCGGCCCCGGAAGGGGGTGGACCTCGACCGCGCGGACCTCGCCGCGGGTGAGCAGGGCATTGCCGAACTCACCCACGCCCATCGGGAAGCTGGGCCCGAAGTGGACCGTCATCCCGGTGAGCCGGCCCAGCACCTCGGCCTGGTCCTCGAACCGGGACTGCTTGGTGCCGCGGTGGACCTCCTGGAGCCCCACCACGTCCGGTGCCGCCTCAGAGATCGCCCGCGCAATGTTCTCCACGTGCCGCCGCGACCACCGGGCCCCATGCCCTCCGACGTTGTAGGACATCACCCGCAGGCGGAGATCGGCCATGCGGGGAGGGTGTTGCGAAAGGTGTGCCCGCTCAGTGCGGCTTGTTCGCCTCTTCCAGGATCTTCCGCTTCTTCTCCAGGATGTCCCACGCCGTCACCCCCTCGACGGCCCCCTTGCCCTCGATCCAGGCCTCTGTGCATTCGCCGCAGCAGGGGCCGTCCTTCTTCACCGCCTCGCGGCAGTGGCAGTGGCCGTACTTGAGGAGGCACTGGCTGCAGGCGGGGCGGACGCAGCAGGAGTACTGCCCCTTGCTGGCCAGGCTCGCCTTGGCCTGCTCCACCTCCCCCTTGATCCGCGAAACCTGGGCCTCGTCGCCGAGCGCGGTGAAATCCCCCGCTGGAGCGATCGCCTCCAGGGTGGCCGCGACGTCCTCGGGGCCCGCGTTCACGGCGCGCGGCGGGGTGTGCTGGGCCTGGTAGGCGGCGCAGGCCGTGAGGAGGAGGGACATCAGGAGGGCGAGGAGCCGGACCGGCGGTCTGCGGGGCATGGGTGATCCTCCCTCATTGGAAGCTGAAATCACGGACGATGTTGAAGCCGAGGCGGACGTCCCGCTTGCGGAAGCCGGCGGCGGAGTCGCCGCCCAGCATCTGGTCGACCGTGGTGGCCCGCGAGTTGCCGGCCACGATCTCGAAGATGTGCCCCCCCAGGGACTTGGAGAGGGCCACGTGCCAGGCGTCCAGGCTGCCGTCGAGGTCCCGGTTGGCCGGGATGTACTCGACCTCGATCAGCGAATCGCCCGGCAGCGGGAAGCTGAGCCCGAGCGGCACGTTGAAGGCGTTCCGCAGCCGCGGCGTGTCCCGCACCCAGGAGGGAGAGACCAGGAGGTTGACCCCCGGGGCCAGCTTGCGCGCCAGCAGGAGCTGGGCGAAGGGGCGGTTGGGGTCCTCCACCCCGGGGCGCCGAGGGTGGTCCAGGCCGGCCCGCACCGCCACGGTCAGGGGGACCCGCGGGGCCTGCTCGAAGACCAGGAATTTCCCCGCCAGCTCAAAATCCTCCTGAAACGAGGCCCGGTAGACGGAGAGGTCCAGGTGCCGGGTCACCCCCCAGGCGAGGCCGATGCCGACGTCGGCGCCGCTGTCCAGCCCCCATAGGTTGTGGGAGTCGCCGCCCTGGTTGACCGGCTGCTGGAAGCGGTGGGTGAAGAGCACCTCCAGCCGGCGCGACCCCAGGGTATACGGGGTGGGGCCGTTGATCAGGACTGTGCCCAGGGGATCGCGGCGGAGGGGATCGTACGACCCGGCGTCCTGGGCCGCCGCGGGGATTGCCGGGAGCAGGGCGGCCAGCAGGACCGCCGGAATCAGAGCTCGCATCCGTGTTGTCTCTCCTCAGTGGGCCTCAGTTGGCCGGGGCGCCGGCGCGGATCCAGGCGGCGATCCCCTCGATCTGATCGGACGTGAGATAGGGGCCGCCGAGCGGCATCCGCTCCCCCGTGATGCCCGGATCGCCGCGCAGCTTCAGGATCAGATAGCTGCGGTCCGGGTTGCCCGGCGCCACGCGGTCGAGCGTGCCGTTCTCGGCCGCCGGGTGGCCGACCAGGTTGCCGTAGCTCTGGCCGGCCTCCAGCACCAGCCCGGACGGCGCCGAGCCCGCGGCGTGGCACCCCGCCCTGGCGCAGACCGGAGTGAAGATCTGCGTCTGGATCTGCGTGAAGGTGAGCGCCGGCACGGTCCCGGGACCCGAGGAGGGCTCGGTGGGGCTCTTCACCGTGCCGCAGCCCGCCAGCAGCAGGGCCAGGGCCAGAA
>JAICSG010000846.1 GCA_025937035.1 Thermoanaerobaculia bacterium
AGCTTCGCCCGCCGGCCGCGGCTGGAGATCGCGCCCACGGACGACATCGAAGCGGTGGTCCAGGCGATCTCCGGGCTCCAGGCCGTGGGCGACACGGCGCTCCATGACGCCCTGGTCCACAGCCTCTACTACTTCCGCGGCATCAAGGGGCAGCGGGCCCTGGTGCTGCTCTCCGACGGCGACGACAACTCCAGCTACATCACCTACAAGGAGGCGATGGAGTACGCCAGCCGGAGCGGCGTGGCGGTCTACACGATCGGCCTCAACCTGACCTTCTTCGACACCTCGATCAAGGCGAAGCTCAACGAGCTTTCGGCGTCGAGCGGCGGCCGGGCCTTCTTCACCAACGATCCCAAGGAGCTGCCGGCCATCTACAAGCAGATCGAGACCGAGCTGCGCAGCCGCTACCTCCTGGCCTACAACTCCACCGAGGCCGGCACCCAGCAGACCGGGTTCCGTCCGGTCGAGGTGAAGGTGAAGAAATCGGGGCTCAAGGCGCGGACGGAAAAGGGGTACTACCCGTAAAGCCCTCATCACCCCGGCCCTCTTCTCCCGATGCAGGAGAAGAGGGCCTCTCGTGTTTCTCTAAGATGTCTTTCAGGGGCAGAGAGTGCACTTAAAATTGATGAGAGAAGTGTCAGTTGCCGTGCCATTCGAGTCCACTGAACAGCCGAGGTCCGTCCAGACATAGGTGCAGACGTTTCCCTGCCCTTCGCCGCTGCACGCAAAGTACGCCCAGGAGCCGGCATTCTGCTGGGCGTTCCGGGTCGCCAGCGTGCAATCCGAGCCTGTGGAGGTCAACTGCCTGACTTGCCAGGGGCAGGAGCACGTATCAGCGTATGCTCGCTTCGTTTGGAGCGCCAGCAGGACGATGGAGAACACGAAGAAGAGTTGGGCAAGCTTCCGCATGAGTCGCCTCCTTGGAGTAGCCGGCGGCGTTGCCGGGCGACCATTATACAGATAATTCTACAATACAGAATAGCGTAGTCCCAACGGGTGGTGCTTAATCCGCGATACGATGCCCCGCATGCTCCGCCGAACCCCCGTCACCACCCTCCTCCTGATCGCCATCGCGGCCGGCTACGTCCTGCAGGTCTTCGGCGGCGATGCGCTCACGGAGGCGGGGGCCAACTACGGGCCGGCGATCCATGCGGGGCAGTACTGGCGGCTGGTCACCAGCATGTTCCTGCACGGGGGGCTCCTCCACCTGGGGCTCAACGCCTGGGCGCTCTTCCAGCTCGGCTCCCTGCTGGAGCTGCTGATGGGCTCGCCCCGGATGCTCCTGATCTACTTCCTCAGCGGCATCGCCGGCTCGCTCGCCAGCGCCACGTTCACCCAGGCGCCGAGCGTCGGCGCCTCGGGAGCCATCTTCGGGCTGCTCGGCGCCCTCATCGCCTTCCTCCTCCGCCGCCGCGGCGCGCTGACCCCGCAGGGGAAGTCGATCCTCATGCAGCTCGTGGGCTGGGCGGTGATCAACGTCTTCTTCGGCTTCCCCACCCCGGGAATCGACAACTCGGCCCACCTGGGCGGCGGCGCGGCCGGGCTCCTGCTCGGCTTCGTCCTGCCCGAGCCCCGGCGGAGCCTGCCGGCGCCAGGTCCTCCGGGTCTTGGCTATGAAGGCGAATATAATGGCCCGGTGTAACTGTTGGTAGCATCGGGTCTGTAAACCGAGACCCCGGCCCCCTCACCACAGAGCGGGGGACGAATCTGGAGGATCTTGCCGCATGGCAGCACGACGCATCATGAACCGCCTCTACTACTTCACGATCGAGGATGAGAGCATCCTCGCGGAGGCGTTTTCGCAATTGGAGAAAGACGTCTACGCGATCACCTACAAGGTCGCGGGGACGGAGGACGTCTTCGTCACCACCAGCGAGACGAAGGACGCCATGGACCGCAACGACATCCCTTACAACCTGCTCGCCGAGGAGGACGGCTCCCGGATCGCCGTCTGGCACTCGCCGCTCTCCCGCGAGGAGCTGGGGGACTACGAGGACGCGGTGCGCGCCCTGGCCCTGGCCTACCGCGCCATCGCGGTCGCCTGCGTGGGGGTCAACGGCGAGGCCAACCTCGGCTTCGACCTGTCGGGCAACGGCGCCAAGCCCTACACCTACTTCACCGCGCCCGCCGGCCACACCTTCATCTGGCGGCTGTTCCGCGAGCGCGACGAGGCGGTGGACTTCCTCAGCCGGCTGACGGCCGGCGAGAAGAAGGCCGTGGAGTGGGCGGAGTCGATCCCGCTCGGCTCGTCGAAAGAGCTGAAGTCGTACCACTGAGGAGCGCCGCCTGACCGTTCTGCCCCTCTTCGAGCCCACCTACAGCGTCGCCCAGCTCTGCGGTGAGGTGAAGGACTTCCTCGGCGAGGCCTTCGCCGCCGTCTGGGTGGTCGGCGAGGCGCAGCGCGTGAAGGGGAGCGCCCGCGGGCACGTCTATTTCGAGCTGGTCGAGAAGGGGGACCACGACGAGATCATTGGCAAGCTGGACGCCGTGATCTGGAGCCGGGACTTCCAGAAGGTCCAGCGGCTGCTCTCCGCCTCCGAGCAGCGGCACGTGGACGGCGTC
>JAICSG010000272.1 GCA_025937035.1 Thermoanaerobaculia bacterium
AAGCCCCGCCCCTACGACAGCATCTCGCGGGCAGGCTTCCTAAATCCGCACCTTCCGGCTCACCAGCGTCCCATCGCCATCCTGCAGGGCCGCCGACCACTTCGGCCGCGCCGCCGCCACGCCTTGAGCGGACGGGGGCAGGTCGTAGGTGCGGTCGTAGACGTACCAGTCGTTCGGCTCGGTGGAGTCGAGCACGATGTCCAGGATGGCCCCTTCAGCGGGCAGGGTATGGTAGGTGATGGGCTGGAACCAGCGGGCGGGACGGCGCGGCGCTCCCGGCTTGGTCGGGCCGCCCAGCGGCACCGGCTCGCCATCCACCTGGATGGAGGCCAGCCTCGCCTTCGGCGGGATCAGGACGGTCGCCGTCCGGGCGCCGCGCCCTGAGGTCAGGCGCAAGCGCAGGTGGCGCTGCCCCCCGGTGACCGAATCCGCCAGCACCGCGAGCTCCGGCCCCGGCGCGCCCAGCGGGGGCACCGGCGCCACGAAGAGGCGGGCCATCGGCGGCGACCAGGGGAAAGGCTGAGCCGGCGCCTTGCCGAACGCCGCCGCCTGGCGCATGGGAGGCGGGATCGGCGGCGCGCCGCGCAGCACCAGGCGGGTCTCGCCGGACGCGGCGTCCTCCTGAGCCAGGATGGTCACGTCGTGGGGCGAGGCCGGCGAGAACGGCGGCGTCATCCGGGCCCACACCAGGCAGACGACCGCCAGGGCCAGAGCGGTCAGCGGCAGCCAGCGCCGCGCCCACGGGCCCACCCCCGCCATCAGCGGGGTCAGCGAGCTCAGGATCACCCCGAGCAGGACGGCGGTGACCAGCAGCCCGGTGAGCCCCAGCCCCAGATAGAGCAGGCCCAGGATCTCGAACCAGAGGAGCGCCGCCACGAAGGCCGGCAGGACCGCGGCGGCCGTGCGGCCGGCCGGCGATCCTCCCAGGATCAGGCCGCAGACGCCCGCCACCAGCGCCGGCACCAGGATGAGATAGCTGATCCCCGGCAGGAAGATCCCGGCGAGCAGCCCGAAGACCGACCAGGAGATCCAGACGCCGGTCCAGAGCCCCGGCAGCCCCACCCGGCGCCCCATCAGACCCGCGAGACCCAGGCCCGCGCCGAGCGCGAGCAGCCAGAAGGTGGCGATGGCCGGCCCCGGGCTGGCGACCCAGGGGGCCGGGAACGCGCCGGCGATCAGGACCTGGAAGAGGATGGCGAGCAACAGCAGGAAGAGCAGCGCCGCGAGGCCCGCGCTCAGGCCCAGCACGAAGCCGGAGCCCCAGACCGGGAGGCCGCGCCGGCGCATGCGGAACGCCGCCGCGAGGACCAGCGCCAGCGCCAGCAGCCCGAGCAGCGGGGAGAGGCCCAGCGGCCAGCGCACCACCAGGGCGTGGAAGAGGTCGAAGAACACCGCCTTCCCCGGCGGCGGGCTCGCCAGGTCCCCCTCGGCCAGCCCGCGCACCGCCGCGAGGGCGTTCTCGCCGTGGTGCTGGAGGCTGGCGGCCGAGAGGTCCGCCAGGTTGTCGAGCGGCGAGTGGTACTGCAACGGCCGCTGGATGTAGGCGAAGTTCAGCCCGGGCATGCCGCGCCGCTTGAACACCGTGAGGTCGGTGTCGTTCGGCAGGTAGTTGTAGACGGTGGGGAACACCGAGTTGGTGAACGGATGGCCGGCCCGGGCGGCGAAATCGCCGATCATCCAGGCGTCCGGCCCGCTGGTCTCGAACAGCAGGCTGGGTCCGGCGGTGCCCCGGGCCTCCAGGTTGACGATGGCGCCCACCTCCGCCATCGCCGGGCTGTGCTCCAGGAACGCCTGGGCGCCCAGGAGCCCCATCTCCTCCCCCTCGTCGAGCAGGAGGAGGACGCCGTGGCGCAAGGGGGGACCGGCCTTGAGGGCCCGCGCGGCCTCCAGGATGGCCGCCACGCCCGCCAGGTCGTCGCTGACGCCGGGACCGGCGGGCACCGAGTCGTAGTGGGCCAGCAGCAGCACCGACCTGCCCGGCTCCCGGCCGGGCAGGCGCGCCAGCACGTTGCTCACCCGGGCGCAGTTGCCGCTCCCCGAGCAGCCGAGGGCCTCCTGGATCTCCGGCGTCAGCCCCAGGGAGCGGAGCTGGGCGACGATGCGCTCGCGCACCCGCGCCGCGGCCGGCGAGCCCACCGGATGGGGGGCGCCGTCGCCGACCAGATCGCGCAGCACCGCCTGCGCCCGTTCGGCGGAGAACTCCGTGGCGGCAGCCGACGCCGGCTTCGCCGGCGGAGGGCCGCCCTGGATCGCCAGCAGCAGCGCGAGAGCGAACAGCACGAGGGCCGCGGCGAGCCCCCAACCCGCCGGCCGCTCCTCCGGTGCGACGACACCTCTGGACCCACCCTGGACCGCCATCGTGACCTCCCTTCGGCTTGACCGCACCGGATTCTAGACCAGATCCATGGTGCGGGACGGAGGGGCGGGCGGGACGCCCGTTGACGCCCACCCGCCCCCTCCACTACCCTCTCCTCAGCTCATGTCGCAAACAGCGGAAGATCTCCTGTTCGGGCGGATCGCCCTGCACTACAAGCTCGCCACGCGCGAGCAGGTGCTGGAGGCCACCCAGATCCAGACCAGCGAGGGGGGCCGGCGCCGCCTGGGCGAGATCCTGACCGAGCGCGGGGTCCTCACCCCCCGGCAGGTCGAGCAGATCCTCGCCGTCCAGCGCGACTACGTGGCCAAGCAGCAGGGCCAGGCACCGGCGGCGCCAGCGGCCCCGGAGCCCTTGCAGCCCCAGGCCATGCCCTCCCTCACGGTCCAGGCGATGCCTTCCCTGACCGTGGCCGATCCGCCGCCGGTCGCTCCCGTGGCTCCCGCGCCGGCACGCCCGGTTCTCGTACCGCCGCCCGCGCCCGTGGCTCCCGCCGTGGCTCCAGCCCCCGGGCCGCCGCCCGCCGCCGCTCCGGCGCCCGCGTCCGGCGGCCGGCTGGAATTCGATCTGGAGGTCCCCCGGGCGCTCGACCGCCTCCTCAAGTACGCGCTGAGCGTCGGCGCCAGCGATCTCCACCTGCACAGCGGCGCGCCGCTGAAGATCCGCGTCAACGGCCGCATGAGCGACCTCAACGGCATGCCGACCCCGGCGCGCACGGCCGAGCGGATGGTGGAGGAGATCCTCACCCCCGAGCAGAAGGAGGCCCTGCGCGAGCATGGGCAGGTGGACTTCGCCTACACCCTGGCCGGCCGGGGGCGCTTCCGCAGCAACGCCTACCGCCAGCAGCGGGGGGTCGACGCCGTCTTCCGGGTGATCCCGCCCAAGCCGCCGGCCCTGGAGGAGCTGGGGCTCCCCTCCTCGCTCGCCCGGCTGGCCAACTACCACCAGGGGATGGTCCTGCTCACCGGCCCCGCCGGCTGCGGCAAGTCCTCGACCCTCGCGGCGCTCCTCAACATCGTCAACGAGTCCCGGCACGACCACATCATCACCATCGAGGACCCGATCGAGTACATCCACCCCTCGAAGAAATGCGTGGTCAACCAGCGCCAGGTGGGCCCCCACACCGGCTCCTTCGCCCGCGCCCTGCGCGGCGCCCTGCGCGAGGACCCCGACGTGATCGCCATCGGCGAGCTGCGCGACCTGGAGACGATCTCGCTCGCCCTGACCGCCGCGGAGACCGGCCACCTGGTGCTCGCCACTCTGCACACCAACAACGCTATCCGCACGGTCAACCGCATCCTGGGCGTGTTCCCGCCGAACCAGCAGGACCAGATCCGCACCATGGTCTCCGAGTCGCTGCGCGCCGTGGTCTCCCAGCGCCTGGTGGCGCGGGCCGACGGCAACGGCCGGGTGCCGGCGCTGGAGATCCTGATGGCCAACAAGGCGGTGGGCAACCTGATCCGCGAGAACAAGACCTTCCAGATCAAGTCGGTGCTGCAGACCGGCGCCACCCACGGCATGTGTATGCTCGACGCCTCGCTCGCCGAGCTGGTGAAGAACAAGGTGATCACCCGCGAGGAGGCGGCGCGCAACGCCGAGGACCCGCAGCGCTTCGGCGCCCCGGCCCCCGCCCCTGCCCCTGCCGCCTCCTGAGAAGAGCCGATCCGCCATGGCCCGCATCGACGAGCTGTTCCACTACCTGAAGGAGCACAAGGGGTCCGACCTCCACCTGGCGGCCGGCCTCGAGCCGCGCATCCGCGTCCACGGCTCGCTGGCGCCCGTCTCCGGGTGGCCCGTGCTCTCCCATGCCGACCTCCTCGCCCTGCTGCGCGAGATCGCCTCCGAATCCCAGTGGGAGGAGTACGACGGCTGCGGCGACCTCGACTTCGCCTACGGCATCGAGGGGGTGGCCCGTTTCCGCGCCAACTACCTG
Source organism: Thermoanaerobaculia bacterium (assembly GCA_025937035.1). Classification (GTDB taxonomy): domain Bacteria; phylum Acidobacteriota; class Thermoanaerobaculia; order Multivoradales; family UBA5704; genus DATARR01. The sequence continues at coordinate 4,308 of JAICSG010000272.1, forward strand.
CGCCAGGAGAACGGCTGCGGCGCCGTCTTCCGCATCATCCCGGAGAAGATCGTGCCGCTGGAGGAGCTCAACCTCCCCAAAGCGATCGAGACCCTCGCCCACTTCCAGCAGGGGCTGGTGCTGGTGACCGGCCCCACCGGCTCGGGCAAGTCGACCACCCTGGCGGCGATCATCGACCGCATCAACTCCACCTACCAGAAGCACATCGTGACGATCGAGGACCCGGTCGAGTTCGTCCACCAGAACAAGCTCTGCGTCTTCTCCCAGCGCGAGGTGGGGAGCGACACCGAGAGCTTCGGCGCCGCCCTGCGGGCCGCCATCCGCCAGGACGCCGACGTCATCCTGGTGGGCGAGATGCGCGACCTGGAGACGATCTCGCTGGCCGTCACCGCGGCCGAGATGGGGGCCCTGGTCTTCGGCACCCTGCACACCAACGGCGCGGCGAACACCATCGACCGCCTGATCGACGCCTTCCCGGCCGACGAGCAGTCGCAGATCCGCACCACCCTGGCGGAGTCGATCGCCGGCATCGTCTCCCAGCTCCTGCTGAAGACGGCCGACGGCCAGGGGCGCTGCGCCGTCAACGAGATCCTCCTCAAGACCCCCGGCCTGCCGAACGTCGTCCGCGAGGGGAACACCCCGATGATCACCTCGATCATCCAGGGCGGCCGCTCGCAGGGGATGCAGCTCATGGACGACGCCCTGATGACGCTCGTCGACCAGAAGCGCATCACCCCCCGCGAGGCCTACATGAAGGCCACCAACAAGGCCAAGTTCGAGGCGATGGTGCAGGACGAGGAGTAGCTCACCCCTCCTCGCGCGGGTGGGCCTCCTCGATGCGGTCCGCGATCTCGGCCGGGATCGGGATCGCCTTGATGCCGGACGGATCGTTGAGCACGCAGCAGGCGCAGGTCATCTTGCCGCGCGCCAGCGTGGCGCCGTCGCGCAGGACCTCCAGGCCGTAGGTGAGCGAGCGGGTCCCCTTGCGCACCACCCGTACGCGGATCTCCAGCTCGTCGCCGTAGCGGGCCGGCGACAGGTAGTCGCACGAGACCGCCACCCGCGGCCAGGCGATCTCCCGCCCCTCGGCGTCCCGCCAGTGCACCCCCGCCCCCGCCGCTTTCAGGAAGGAGTGCTCGGCGTTCTCCATGAAGACGAGAAAGCGCGAGAAATGGACGATGCCGCTCATGTCCGTGTCCACGTATTCGACCTTCCTGCGGATGCGGTGCTCGTGCATAAGGCTCCCTCCCCTGGCGAATCGATCTGGCGAATCGGCCGCCTATGGTACTGCTACTCTTCCCGCATGCCGCACGTCCTCGCCCTCGACCAGGGGACCACCAGCTCCCGAGCCATCGTCTTCGACGACTCCGGCGCCCAGATCGCCGTCGCCCAGCGGGAATTCCGCCAGATCTTCCCCCGGCCCGGCTGGGTGGAGCACGACCCCGGAGAGATCTGGGAGTCGCAGCTCGCCGTGGCCCGCGAGGCCCTGGAGCGCGCCGGCCTCGCCGCCCGCGACCTCGCGGCGCTCGGCATCACCAACCAGCGGGAGACGGTGGTGGTCTGGGACCGCCGGACCGGCGAGCCGGTCGCCAACGCCATCGTCTGGCAGGACCGCCGCACCGCCCCCCTCTGCGACCGCCTGAGGAGCGAGGGGCGCGAGCCCCTCTTC
>JAICSG010000529.1 GCA_025937035.1 Thermoanaerobaculia bacterium
CCTGGAGCAGAACGTGGACGAGGCCCTGCCGGCCGTGACCCTCCTGGGGCAGCGGGGGGAGATCTCCGGGGCCTCCCAGGGCCTCCGCACCGAGGTCTGGGTCCCTCGCCGCGACCTGCTGACGAGCGGGCCCTACGGGCGCGAATTCGTGGTGGAGATCGAGAACGACGGCAGCGCCTCGCTGCGCTTCGGCGACGGCCAGCTCGGCATGAAGCCGGCCGCGTACACGCGCTTCAAGGCCCGCTTCCGGCTCGGCGGCGGGCCCACCGGCAACGTCGGAGCGTATTCCATCTGCCACCTGGTCACCGCCGACCCGGCGCTCCCGGCACGCATCCGGAAGGTCACCAACTACACCGAGGGCCAGGGGGGAACGGCGCCGGAGAGCAGCCGCCAGGCCGCGCTGCGGGCTCCGCGATCCTTCCAGGGGCAGGAGCGCTGCGTCACGCGGGAGGATTTCACGGCGAGGGCCAAGAGCTACCGCGACGGCGAGGTGCTCGACGCGGTGGCCGAGCCGCGCTGGACCGGCAGCTGGACCACCCTGTTCCTCTACGTGGAGCGGCGCGGCGGCCTCCCCGTGGACCCCGGCTTCACCGCCCTGTTCCGCGCCTACATGGAGCCGTTCCTGCTCGCCGACCAGGAGCTCGCGGTCCGCCCGCCGTTCTACCTGCCGCTGGAGATCGTCCTCGCCGTGACGCTGGCGAGGAACGCGTTCCCCGAGGTGGTGCGGCAGGAGCTCGAACGCCTCCTCGGCACCGGTCCGGGGGGCTTCTTCGCGCCTGGCAACTTCCTCTTCGGCCAGCCGGTCTACCTGAGCGAGATCATCACCCGGGCGGCCGGGGCCGCCGGGGTGGCGCGGGTCGACGCCCGGCGATTCCAGCGCTGGGGGGAGCCGTCGCGCGGAGAGCTCGCGGCAGGCCGCATCGCCCCCGGTCCGCTGGAGATCGCCCGGGTGGAGAACCGTCCCGGCGCGCCGCAGCTGGGGGTGATCCGCTTCGAGCTCGAGGGGGGCGCTTGACCCCTCCCCTCTACAACCCGCCCGGCAGGACGGCGCTCTCCTTCCGGGTGGGGACCTATCCCACCTTCTACCAGCAGATGCTGGCGCGGCTGCGGGTCGAGCTGGTGCCCGATCAGCCTCCGGGGCAACGCCGGCCGCTGGCCAGCCTGATCGCGGACGAGCAGGGGTGGATACAGTCGCTGCTCGACGCCTGGGCGGCGGTGGGCGACGTGCTGACCTTCTACCAGGAACGCATCGCCAACGAGGGGTTCCTGCGCACGGCCACCCAGTCTTTCTCGGTCGAGCAGCTGATCGCCGAGATCGGCTACCAGCCGGCGCCGGGGTGCGCCCTCCCAGCGCAGCTCGCCTTCCTGGTCAACCCCCAGGGCCCTCTGCCGCCGCGGGTGATGGTGGCGGGGGGGACGGCGGTCCGCGGCGTGCCGTCGGGTGGCGGCCTGCCGCCGGTGTTCGAGACCTCCGAGCCCCTGCACGCCTACTCCGGCTGGACCGAGATCAGGCCGGTGGCGCAGCTCGACAGCCAGCCGCAGACGCTCGGGCTCCAGGCCACCAGCCTCCTGCTCGCGGGGGCCACGAGCGGCCTCAAGCCCGGCGCGCCCCTGCTGATCGTCCCCCCGCAGGGCGGCCCCGGCCCGTTCTTCCGCACCGTCGCCTCGGTCGAGCCGGGCGCCGCGGAGGGGGCCACCGGGGTCACCTGGGAGCCGGAGCTGGGCGGGAGCGGCGCCGGCACCGGTCCGCAGGCGTTCACCTTCCAGCAGAAGGCGCAGCTCTTCGGTGCCACCGCGCCCGCCTGGACGACGCAGACCGACGCCGTCAAGGAACGCAACGGCGGCACCCGCCGGGGGGGCGCGGCGCGGTCGGCCGACGGCGGCAGGAGCTGGCGGAGCCTGGACGCCGGGCTGCCCACGGCCACCGTGCAGACCCTCTTCTTCACCCCGCAAGGAGACCTGCTGGCCGGGACCTCGATGGGGCTCTTCCGTGAGGTGAAGGAAGGTTGGGTCCGCTGCGGCGCGCCGCTCGACAAGACCGGCGTCCTCTCCCTCGCCGCCGGACCCGACGGGCACCTCTACGCCGGCACCGCCACCGCCGTCTACCGCTCGGCCGACGGCGGCAGGACCTGGGACGCGATGACCGGCACCGTGCCCGCCGCCGGCAGGACGCGCCCCTCCCTGGCCGCGTTCCTGCCGAAGAAGCTCTGGCCGCTCACCGCCTGGATCTCCAGCCGGCTCGCGCGCCCCTCCCCCGGCTATCTCCAGCCGCGCCTCCCCGGCGTGGCCGTCCAGGCACTGGCCGCCTTGGCCGGCGACGGCGGCCCCTGGGTCCTCGCCGGCACCGACAAGGGGGTCTTCCGGTCGAGCGATCCGAGCGCCGGCTGGATGGCGGTCAACGCGGGCCTGCCGGGGACGAGCAGCACCACCGGCATGACATCGGTGCCGGTGCGCGCCCTCGCCGTGGGCTGGCAGAGCGGCCAGGTCTTCGCCGGCACCGATCAGGGGGTGCTCGTCTCCACCGACTACGGGCAGAGCTGGAAGGCCTCCGGCACGGGTCTCCCGCGCGGGCGCTCCGGCACGGTGGCGGTGGCGGCCCTGGTGGCCCTGAGCGACTCCCGCCAGGGGGTGCGGACCCTGCTCGCCGCCACGGCGGCCGGCGTCTACCGCTCGAGCGACGAAGGGGCCCACTGGCAGGCGGCGAGCACCGGCCTGCCCCAGCTGCGGGCCGGCGCGCACACCGTGCCGGCGGCCGTCTCGCTGCTGGCCGGGGGGACCGACGGCCGCACCCTCGCCACCACCCTCTTCGCCGCCACCGGCCCGGGGCTGTTTCGCTCGGACGACCTCGGGGACCACTGGACCGCCGTGCCGGCCGGCCCGGAGAGCTGGAACGGCGCGGCGCTGACCGCCCTCGCCACCGGCGAGCGCGGCACGGCGGCGGCCACGCCGTTCGCCGGCTTCCTGGAGGACCAGTGGCCCGGTTTCCAGATCGCGGACGGCCGCATCGACCTCTCGGCCGTGGTGCCCGGCATCCTCCCCGGCAGTTGGGTGGTGCTCCAGCAGAGCCAGCCCCAGCCGCCGCCCCTCCCTCCCCTGCCCCCGCTGGTCGGCATCTATCAGGTCCGGGACGTGCTGACCGTGCTGCGGGAGGGCTTCACGCTCAGCGCCAAGGTGACGCGCATCGACGTCGAGGACGACGGCCGGCTCGGGCTCTTCGACCTGCGCCGGGCGGACGTCTTCGTGATCAGCCGGGCGCTCCCCCTCTGGGAGAGCGTCACCGTCGAGCCGCTCCAGGGCAACAGAATCGAGGTCGAGCTGCCGGCGCAGGAGGCGCCGCCGGCCGGCCGCGGCCTGGCGGTGCGGGGCAAGCGGGTGCGGAGCTCCCAGCCCGTCCCCGGGGGGGAGCTCATCTTTCACCCCGCCCACCCGGAGGACGAGGAGATCAGCCAGACCGCCGTCCTGCTGGGGAGCACCGGATCCACGCGCAACGGCGCGACGGCCACCCTCCTCCTGGCCGAGCCTCTCCCCTTTCCGCTCTGTCCCCTCTCGACCCGGCTCAACGCCAACGTGGTCCAGGCCGAGCAGGGGCAGACGGTGACCGGCGAGGTGCTCGGCAACGGCGACGCGTCCCAGGCCTTCCAGTCGTTCCCTCTCGCCCGCAAGCCGCTGACCTTTCGGCTGGCCGCGGACGGCGCCCCACGGTCGACCCTCCAGGTCCTGGTCGACGGCGTGCCCTGGACGGAGGTCCCCTCGCTGGCGCTGGAAGGGCCGATGAGCCGCTCCTACATGGTGCGGCTCGACTCGACCGGCCAGGCCACCGTGCAGTTCGGCGACGGCGTCTATGGCGCGCGCCTCACCTCGGGCAACGGCAATGTGACCGCCAACTACCGCTACGGTCTGTGGACCCAGGCGCAGGTGCCCGGCGCCCTCAGCCTGCTCCAGCAGCGGCC
>JAICSG010000185.1 GCA_025937035.1 Thermoanaerobaculia bacterium
ATTCCGGCGGAGAAGGTGCGGGTGATCGAGAACGGGATCGATCCGCAAGTCTTCCGGCCGCTCGACCGGGTCGAGGCGCGGCGGTCGCTGGCCCTCGCCAAGTACGGGCCGCTCCTGGTTTCGGTGGGCACCCTGGCGCCGCGCAAGGGGTTCCACCTGGTGATGGAGGCCATGGCGCGGCTCAAGCGGCGCTGGCCAACCCTGCGCTTCGCCGTGATCGGCGGCGACGGCCCCGAGGGAGCCATGGGGGCCGAGCTGCGGCAACTCGCCAGGACTCTGAAGATCGAGACCCAAGTGATCTTCCCCGGCCCGCGCCAGCGCGAGGAGCTGGCCGTCTGGTACAGCGCGGCGGACCTCTTCGTGCTGGCCACGGCCCACGAGGGTTGCCCCAACGTGGTGCTGGAGGCGCTGGCCTGCGGCACGCCGGTGCTGGCGACGCCGGTGGGGAACATCCCCGAGCTCCTCGATTCCTCCGAGGTAGGCCTGGTGGTGGAGCGGACCGTGGAGGCCCTCGCCGCCGGCCTCGACAAGGCCCTGGAGCGCTCCTGGGACCGCGACCGGGTGCGGGCGCGGGTGGCCGATCGCACCTGGCAGGCGGTCGGGCGCGAGGTGGCCGAGGAGCTGGAGGCGGCGGCCGGCGGCGCTCTTCCTCTCACGATGGGTGTGCGGGCCCAGGAGGTCACGCCGTGAGGATCCTCTACCACCACCGCACCCGCGCCGCCGACGCGCAGGGCATCCATATCGCAGAAATCCAGCGCGCCTTCCGCCTGCGCGGCCACGAGGTGCGCGAGGTGGCGCTGGTGGAGGCCGGGACCGAGGCGAAGGCCGACGCCGAGGGCGGCGAGGCCCGGGGCCTCGCCGGTCTCGCCTCCCGCGCCGCCTCCCGCATGCCGGCCGCGGCCAAGGAGGGGCTGGAGCTCGCCTACAACGCGGTCGCCTACCGGCGCCTCTCGCGGGCGATCCGCGAATTCCAGCCCGACTTCGTCTACGAGCGCTACGCGGCCAACACCTTCGCCGGCCTCGCCGCGGCCCGTCGGCACGGCGTCCCCTTCGTGCTGGAGGTCAACTCGCCCCTGGCCCAGGAGAAGGCCGAGCACGGCGGCCTGGTCTTCCGGGGAGTCACGCGGGCGATCGAGCGCCGGCTCTGCGCCGGGGCGGACGTGACGATCGCCGTCACCCGCGTCCTGGCCGGCATCCTGGAGGACCAGGGCGTGCCGGCGGGCAAGATCGTGGTAATGCCCAACGGCGTCCGCCGCGAATTCGGCACGGGAGGGGACGGCGCGGCCTTCCGCCGCAAGCTGGGCCTTCCGCCGGACGCCATCGTGGCCGGCTTCATCGGCTGGTTCCGCGCCTGGCACGGCCTCGAAAGGCTGTTGGAGGTGGCGGCCTCCTCCGAATGGCGGGAGGCGAGGATCCACCTCGTGCTGGCCGGCGACGGCCCGGCCATGCCCGCCCTGCGGGAGATGCGCGCCGCCTCGCCCGATCTCGAGCGCCGGGTGGCCCTCTGCGGCCCGGTGCCGCGCGGCGAGATCGAGTCGGCGCTGGCGGCCTTCGACATCGCCGTGCAGCCGGCGGTCACCCCCTACGCCTGCCCGATGAAGATCCTGGAGTACATGGCCGCCGGCCGCGCCATCGTGGCGCCGGGATCGGCCAACGTTCGCGAGCTCCTCAACCATGGCGAGACGGCGCTGCTCTGCCCGGGCGGCGTCAATCCGGCCAATCCCGAGGCCGGGGATCTGGGCGCCGCCGTGCTGGCCCTGGCGCGCGATGGGGAGCTGCGGGCCCGTCTGGGCGAAGCCGCCCGCGCCCGCCTCCTCGAACGGGGGTACCTGTGGGAGGAGAACGCGCGGCGGGTCGAAGAGCTGGTCGCGTCGGCGCGGAGGCGGCCCGTCGCCGCCCCCGTGCCCAGCGAGGAGGTCACACCGTGCTGAACGCGTTTTCCGTCGACGTCGAGGATTACTTCCAGGTCAACGCCTTCGAGCGGGCGATCCCCAGGGACTCCTGGGGCTCCTTCGAGCCCCGGGTGGAGCGCAACACGCGGCGCCTGCTCGATCTCTGCGCCGAATACGGGGTGCGCGGCACCTTCTTCACCCTCGGCTGGGTGGCCGAGCGCTGGCCCGGCCTGGTGCGCGAGATCCGGGACGCCGGCCACGAGCTGGCCACCCACGGCCAGGACCACCGCCAGGTGACCTCCATGACCCCCGAGCAATTCCGCGAGGACGTCCGCCGCTCCAAGCGGACCATCGAGGACGCCGCCGGGGTCGAGGTCATCGGCTACCGCGCCCCCAGCTACTCGATCGTGCGCGAGACGATGTGGGCGGTCGACATCCTGGCCGAGGAGGGGTTCCAGTACGACTCCAGCATCTTCCCGATCCATCACGACCGCTACGGCATCCCCGACTTCCCGCGCTTCCCGCGTCCGCTGCGCGGCGGCGCCCTTCAGGAGTTTCCGATCTCGACCATCCGCGTGGGCCGCACCAACCTGCCGTTCGTGGGCGGCGGCTATCTGCGGCACTTCCCGATGGCGTTCATCCGCTGGGGGATGCGCTGGCTCAACCAGCGCGAGCGGCGGCCGGCCGTGGTCTACGTCCACCCGTGGGAGATCGATCCCGGCCAGCCGGTGCTCCAGCCGGTCGGAGCTCTCACCCGCCTGCGCCACTACCGCAACCTCGGCCTCACCGAGGGGCGGCTGGCCCGGCTCTTCTCCGAATACAGCTTCACGACCTGCCGGGAGATTCTCGCCTTATGAGCGCCGAGCCCCTCGTCTATACCGACCTCGAATATCTCCGGCCCGTGGCCGTGCCGTCCCCCGTCTTTTCGCCGGTAATGGTCGAGATCCTCCGCGACCACCGCGAGGCCGAGTGGGACCGCTACGTGCGGAGCGCCCCCGGGGCCACCTTCTTCCATCAGCTCGGCTGGCGCTGGCTGGTCGAGCGCACCTTCGGCCACCGCGCCCACTACCTGACGGCCCTGCGCGACGGGCGCATCGCCGGCGTGCTGCCGCTCTTCGAGCTGAAGAGCCTGCTCTTCGGCCACTCCCTGGTGTCGATCCCCTTCGCCATCGGCGGCGGCCTGGTGGCGGACGACGAGGCGGCGGAGAAGGCCCTGCTGGCCGCCGCCAAGGACCTCGCCCGCGAGCTGCGGGTGGACTATCTGGAGCTGCGCTCGGAGACCCCGCTCGACGATCCCGAGCTGCTCACCAAAAACCTTTACGTCACCTTCCGCGCCGACCTCGCCGAGGGGGAGGAGGCGCTCCTCAAGCGGATGGAGCGCAAGCGCCGGCAGATGATGAATTACGTCGCCAAGGCGCCGTTCGAGCACCGGGTCGCCGGTATCGAGGAGCTGCCGCTCTTCTACCGGATGTTCTGCGAGAGCATGCGCCACCACGGCACGCCGGTCTATCCGAAGCTCTTCCTGCGCGAGATCCTCGACCGGCATCCGGCGCACAGCAACCTTTTCTTCGTCTATCACGAGGGGCGGCCGGTGGCGGGGGTGCTCAACCTCCTCTTCCGCGACGTGGTGATGCCCTTCTACGCCGGCGCGGACCGCACGGAGAAGCCCCGCGGGGTCGACGAATACCTCTACCTTTCGATCATGCGCTGGGGCCGGGAGAACGGCTTCCGCATGTTCGACTTCGGCCGCAGCAAGCGCGAGACCGGAGCCTACAAATTCAAGGCGAAATGGGGGATGGACGAGGTCCCCCTCGGCTATCAGTACTACCTCGTCAAAGCCAAGGGGTTGCCGAACGTCAGCCCGGCCAATCCCAAGTACCAGCGGGCGATCCGGATCTGGCAGAAGCTGCCGCTTCCCGTCACCCGCCTGCTGGGACCGTCGATCGTAAAAAGAGTGCCCTGAGACCGATCATGGACGTGAGCGTCGTGGTGCCGCTCTACAACGAGGAGGAGAGCGTCGAGGCTCTCTACCGGGAGGTGCGCGCCGCCGCCGAGCGGTTGGGGAGGAGCTGGGAGCTCCTGCTGATCGACGACGGCAGCACCGACGGCACGGCAGCGAAGCTGCGGGAGATCTGCGACCAGGACCCGCGCGTCCGCGCCCTCCGCTTCCGGCGCAACTACGGCCAGACGGCGGCCCTCCAGGCGGGCTTCGATCACGCCGCGGGCTCTGTCGTGATCACTCTCGACGGCGATCTGCAAAATGATCCCAACGATTTCGGCCTCCTCCTCGACACCCTCGATCAGGGGTACGACGTGGTCTCCGGCTGGCGGCGGGACCGCAAGGACCGGCTGCTCTCGCGCCGCGTCCCCTCCGTGGCCGCCAACTGGCTGATCGGCGCCCTGACCGGCGTCCGCATCCACGACAACGGCTGCACCCTCAAGGCCTACCGCGCGGAGGTGGTCAAGCGCGCCCGGCTCTACGCCGAGATGCACCGCTTCCTCGCCCCCATGATGTCGCTCTCCGGCTCGCGCTGGCACGAGGTGCCGGTCAACCACCGGCCCCGGCGGTTCGGCCGCAGCAAGTACGGCATCTCGCGGATCTGGAAGGTTTTTCTCGACCTGCTGACGGTCAAGATGCTGCTCGGCTTCACCTTGCGGCCGGCCAAGTGGTTCGCGACGCTCTCCGTCCCCTTCCTGATCGGCATGCTGCTGGCCTTCGCCGCCAGCGTCTACATCGATCTCACGGTGGCGCCCGGACACCGGTATCCGCTCGTCTTTCCCGCCATCACGCTGCTGTTCGCCTTCGCCTTCGCTCACCTTTTGATCGTCGGCCTCTTCTCGGAGCTGGTGGTCCGCACGGGGGACTTCCGGCCGGGCGAGACGGCGATCTCCTTGCCTTCGGAGGGATGTCCATGAAAACGCGCTGGTCGCGGGGAGAGCCGGACGTCTCGGTCGTGGTCCCGGTGGTCGAGCGCCACGGCGATCTGGCGCAGCTCTATAAGGAATTCGCCGCCGAGCTGGCGCGGCTCGGGCACACGGCGGAATTCATCTTCGTGGTCGACGAGCACCTGCGCGACGCCGTGCCCGCCCTGCGCGCGATCCAGCCGTTCCCGGACCAGCCGATCGACATCGTGCTCCTGGGCGGGCCGTTCGGCGAGTCGGCCGCCCTCACCACCGGCTTCCACCGGGCCCGCGCCGAGCGCATCGTCACCCTCGCCTCCTACTTCCAGGTCGAGCCGGCGGGGCTCGGGCCCGCGCTCCTGGCCTTGGACGAGGGCGCCGACCTGGTGGTCGGCCGGCGGCACCCGCGGATCGACTCCCCCTTCAACCGCCTGCAGACGCGGCTGTTCCACGGCATCGTCCGCCAGCTCACCCGGACCGGTTTCCACGATCTGAGCTGCGGCTTCAAGGTGATGAAGAAGCGGGTGGCGCGCGAGCTGAGCCTCTACGGCGGCCTGCACCGTTTCATCCCGCTGCTGGCCCTCCACCGCGGCTTCGCCGTGCGGGAGATCCCCCTGCCCCAGCGGCGGGAGGACTGCGCCACCCGCTACCACGGGACGCCCACCTACGTGGGCCGGCTGCTCGACATTCTCAACGTTTTCTTCCTGACCAAATTCACCCGCACGCCGTTGCGCTTCTTCGGGCTGCTGGGCGCCGGCCTCTTCTCGCTCGGCTTCGTGATCGATCTGGTGGCGGTGCTCGAAAAGGTTTTTTTCGCCACCGGCCTCTCGGACCGTGCCGTGCTGCTGCTGGGCGTCCTGCTCATGGTGCTGGGGGTGCAGACGCTCTCGCTCGGCCTGGTCGGCGAGATCATCATCTTCACCCACGCGCGCAACGTCCGCGACTACCGGATCGCCGAGGTGATCCGCAACCCATCCCGCCCGGACCTCGCGCCGGTCCCCCAGGCGCCCGGGCTCGACGACTCCAGCGTGGGAGGCGCCCTCCAGGCGTCCTGAGCGAAAGGAGCGGCGACGAGCATGTGCGGCATCTGCGGTGAATGGAGCCTCTCGGGCGCCGACCCCAAAGCCCTGGATCGGATGAGCGACGCGCTCGTCCACCGCGGGCCGGACGACCAGGGGGCGGTCCTCCTTGGAGAAGCCGGCCTCGCCATGCGCCGGCTGTCGATCATCGATCTGGCGCGCGGCCACCAGCCGATCGCCAACGAGGACGCCAGCGCCTGGATCGTCTGCAACGGCGAGATCTACAACTACCGCGAGCTGCGGCGCCAGTTGCAGGCGCGCGGCCACTTCTTCAAGACCGACAGCGACACCGAGGTCATCCTCCACCTCTACGAGGACCGCGGCGAGAGCGTGGTGGACGACCTGCGGGGCATGTTCGCCTTCGCGATCTGGGACGCGCGGCGGCGCAAGCTCCTGCTGGCGCGCGACCGCTTCGGCCAGAAGCCCCTGTTCTGGCGCTTTGACGGCCGGCGGTTCCTGTTCGCCTCCGAGATCAAGTCGATCCTCGCCGGCGCCGGTCCGGAGGCCGCGCGGCCGGAGCTCGATCTGCGCTCGCTCGACGAATACCTGACTCTGCGTTTCGTCCCCAGCCCGCGCACCCTCTTCCAGGGGATCCACAAGCTCCCCCCCGCCCACCTGCTCGTGCTCGACGCCTCCGAGATCGAGCCGCCGCGGGTCGGGCACCTGGCGCCGGCGCCGGCCATCGAGGTCCGACGCTACTGGCGGCTGCGCTACACCCCCAAGCGGAGCGATCGCGAGGCCGACCTCGTGGAGGAGGTGCGCGAGGGGGTCCGCGAAGCCGTCGAGTCCCATCTGGTCGCCGACGTCCCCGTGGGCGCCTACCTCTCGGGCGGCATGGATTCGAGCCTCGTGGTGGCCCTGATGGCCGAGCTCCTGGCCGAGCGGCGCGACGAGCCCCTCCCCACCTTCGCCGTCGGCGTCGAGGACCAGGACTTCAACGAGCTCCCCTACGCCCGGCTGGTGGCCGAGCGCTGCGGCACCGACCATCACGAGGCGGTCGTCTGGCCTGACATGGTCCAGCTCCTGCCGGCGATGATCCGCAGCCTGGACGAGCCCTCGGACCCCATCGCGGCCTGCATGGACCAGGCGGCCGCCCTCGCCTCCCGCCACGTCAAGGTGGTGCTCACCGGCGACGGCGGCGACGAGGTCTTCGCCGGCTACGACCGCTACTTCGGCTTCCGCTGGGTGAGCCTCTACGCCTCCCTCCCCGAGCCGGCGCGGCGCTGGCTGCTGGGGCCCGCCGTGTACGCCCTGCGCGACACCGCCGGCTACAAGACCGTGGCCCAGAAGGCGCGCTGGGTGCACGACCTCTCCTTTTACGAGGGGGGGCGGCGCTACGCCCAGGCCACGGCGTTCTTCCGCTTCGGCCACGAGGGGAAGGGGGGGCTCTACGCCCCCGACGTCGCCGCCCAACTGGCCGATCTCGACCCCATGGAGTCGGTGATCCAGGGTTTCGACGAGGC
>JAICSG010000613.1 GCA_025937035.1 Thermoanaerobaculia bacterium
GCCGCAAGCTCGCTGGGGGGCAGCCGGACCCGGATGTCGCCCTCGCTCTGAACAATTTGGCGTCCCTCCTGCAAGATCGGGGGGACTTGGTGGGCTCCGAGACCAACTATCGCGAAGCTCTGGCCCTGCGTCGTAAGCTATATACCGATCCCAATGCGAGCTTGGCATCAACCCTTAATAATCTCGGCTACCTTCTCCAGGCGCGTGGCGATTTTACGGGTGCGGAGAGCTGCTTTCGGGAAGCTTTATCGATCGCGGACAAGACGCTCAAGCGGGATCATCCGACTCGGGCGGTCCTCCTGAGGAACCTCGCCGCAGTTCTGGTTTCCCAGAGAAAGGCCGCCGAAGCCGAGCCCCTGGCCCGGGAGGCCCTCGGGATCTTCAGGGCCAAGATGCCGAAATCCTGGCGCGTTGCCGACACCGAAAGCGTCCTCGGGGGCTGTCTGACCGCCCTCGGCCGTTTCTCGGAAGCCGAGCCGCTGCTCCTGGAGAGCTATCCGATCCTCCAGAAGGACAAGGGGGATGGCGCCAAGCACGCGGCGGAGGCGCGTCAGCGGATCGTCGATCTCTATACGGCCTGGGGGAAGCCGGAGCGTCTGGCGGCCTACCGGACCTAGCCCGAATACCGGAAAGTGGTATCCTGGTATCCATGGACGAACGCGCGACGCACCGTTTCGTCGCCGATGGACGCGGGCGGGCGCTGGCCGCCAACGGGCCGGGGATCAAGAAGGAGATCCGGGCCCGCTACGCCGGCGAGCTCAGCCGGGCCAGCTTCCTGGAGCGCTGGCGGATCGAGGGACGCATCCGCCGCGAGATCCAGGAGGAGCTGGCCCGGGTGGCGCCCCCCGGCGCACTCTACTGATCGTGGACGACCCGGACTCTAGATTCGAGACGACCTCGACGCTCCGCCAGCGGATCGTCGATCTCCTGGGCACAGGGGAGTGGGGGTTCGAGGAGCTGCGGCGGGAGCTGGAAGCCCCGGCGCGGCTCCTGGAAGAGGACCTCCGCCATGTCGAGCGGAGCCTCCGGCGGGGCTCCGAGCGGCTGCGCATCGATCCCTCCCGCTGCCTCTCCTGCGGCTTCGTCTTCCGCGAGCGCGCCGCCCGCCACCTCCACGCCCCCAGCCGCTGCCCCCGCTGCCGCAGCGAGCGCATCACCGATCCCCGGTTTCATATCGCATAACAACATATTGTGGAATGCCTCTTGCAGTAGGCAAGGGGCGGAAACGGCGTGGGCCCATGGGGGGCTCGCGCCCACAACGGCCGGCCGGGTGGTTTTCCGGCCGCGGTAGATCGGCAACTCCGTCGTGTGGTTGCGATCATGGAAACGGAGGTAGTGCTATGAATCTGAAAAAAACAGCTCTCTGCGCGGCGGCCCTGCTGGGGCTCGGGCTGCTCGCACAGCCGGCGAAGGCAACGGACTTCGGCATCTTCGGCGCCTACCAGGACACCCAGGACGCGGGCCACGGGTACGGCGGCGGCGTGAAGCTCGACTTCGCCCGTTTCATCACCCTGCGGGCCACCTACCTGGGCGACATCACGTCCGGCACCCGCTTCACCAACAGCAACGATCTCAAGCTGCGGGTGCTGCCGCTGGAGGCGGGGCTGCAGTACAAGTTCCAGCCAGACGCCAACTTCTCCCCCTACCTGGGCGGCGGCGCGAGCTACTTCATCCTCAACCCCAATCATGGGGACACCAACAACGAGCTCGGCTGGTTCGCGGTGGCCGGGGCCGACATCAAGACCCAGCACAGCTTCGGGGTGACGCTGGAAGCCATCTACCGCAGCGTCGACGCCACGGTGCGTGAGAACGTCCCGTCCGGCACCACCACCATCTCCGAGAAGGTCCCGCTGCAACTCCGCGGGTTCGGCGCCAACGCCGGCCTCGTCTGGCACTTCTAGGCTCTCTTTTCCCAGCTCAGACGTGAATTTCCGGGGGGCGTGCATGCCACGCCCCCCGTGGTTCTGTATATACTCTCTCCGCTTCGGTAGCACGCCTCGATTCCAACCGCATTGACTCGATTCCCAAGGAGGGGCTCTATGAGGAAGCTCACGACCGTACTGCTGATCGCGGCAGCCCTCGCGTCCGTGCCTGCCCGGGCCATCCGCTGCACGGTCGACGAGGTCCCGGCGGCCACGCTGCTGCTGCCGTATTTCGAGGTGGATTTCGGCAAGCCGAACGGGATCAGCACCCTGCTCTCGATCAACAACGCCTCGGCCACGGCGGTGCTGGCGCACGTGGTGGTGTGGACGGACCTCTCGGTGCCGGTGTTCGACTTCAACATCTACCTGACCGGCTACGACGTGCAGACGATCAGCCTGCGCGACCTCTTCACCGGCTGGATGCCCCAGACCGCCTCGGCGGGGCAGGACCCCACCGACACGATCTCGCCCAAGGGGGCGTTCTCCCAGGACATCAACTTCGCGAGTTGCAACGGGCTGCTGCCGCCGCCGAATCCGCTGCCGCCCGACTTCGTCAGCCATCTGCAATTGTCGCTGACCGGCAAGCCCTCGCCGGTGCTCGGCGGCCTCTGCTCCGGGCGTGACCTCGGGGACAACATCGCGCGCGGCTACATCACGGTCGACACGGTGAGCAACTGCACCTTGCGGTTCCCCGGCGACCCCGGCTACTTCGGGCCCGGGGGAACGGGGGACGCCACCAACCAGAACGTGCTCTGGGGGGACTACTTCTACGTCGACGACAGCCAGAACTACGCCTCCGGCAACCCGCTGGTCCACATCGAGGCGAGCGCCACCGACGCCGAGACGTCGCTCCCGGGCCAGTACACCTTCTACGGCCGCTACGTGAATTGGACCGCCGCCGACAACCGGGAGCCGCTGGCCACCGGCTTCGCCAGCCGCTACGTGACCCACGGCACCTTCAGCGGCGGCACCGACTTCGTCGTCTGGCGCGATTCGAAAGTCAATCAGGGCCCCTTCACCTGCCCGGTTGCCGCGGGGGTGCGGCCGGCCTGGTATCCGTTGGGTCAAGAGGGGATCGTGATCTTCGACGAGGCCGAGCATCCGCAGGTGCCGCAGACCTTCCCGGTCTCGCCGCAGCCGCCGCAGTCGACCCTGCTGCCGTTCCCCGCCGAGGCGCAGCGCACCGCGGTCGGCGGCGCGGATCTGCCGGTCCCCTATGATTTCGGCTGGATCTACATGAATCTCAACACCCTCGTCACGGCGGCCGGCAACAACCCGCCCGAGGATCCCCGCGCGGCGCAGGCCTGGGTCACCACGGAGATGAAGGCGATGGGGCGGTTCAGCGTCGGCTTCGATGCCGTCCAGCTCGACAGCGCCTGCCAGGCCGCGCACTTCATTCCGGGGCCCTGACACAGCATTTCTTTTTCCCCGGGAGCGGCTCCGCTCCCGGGTTTTGGTGTACCATCCGCTCAGAGTCAAGGTTCTATATTCTTTCGTCCGAACCTGCGTACAAGGAGGGTAGGTAATGAAGCACCGCGTGTTGTGTGTGTTCCTGCTATGCCTGTTGGCCGTCGCCGGCTCGGCCGC
>JAICSG010000598.1 GCA_025937035.1 Thermoanaerobaculia bacterium
AGGAGCGGCTTCGCGATCGGCGCTCTGGGGGCCGCGTAATAGAGGCAGGCGGCGTCGTGGAACCCCGGCGGGCGCAGGTCGGGGAGCAGCCGGGCCGCCTCGGACGCCTCGGTCGCGATCACCACGGCCGCCGCGGGGACCCTCTCCCTTTTTCTGGCTACGTAGACCGCGCCGTCTCCGATCCCTTCCACCCGCGCCTCCAGCCGGACCGTCCCGGGCGCCAGCCGGGCGGCGAGCTGCTCCGAGATGGCGCCCATTCCAGCGGCGGGGAGGGCGGCCCTCCCCTCACTGAAAATGCGGAAGACGAATTCGAGCATGCGGCTGGAGGTGGCGAGCTCGGTCTCCAGGAAGATCCCGCCGAAGAAGGGGCGGAAGAACGAGTCGATCATCCGCGGGCTGAAGCCGAAAGTCTGGAGCGCTTCCAGGGAGGAGGTCTCCGGCCGCGTCCAGATCTCCTCGACCGTCCCCCGGCGGACGCGGCTCCGCAGCCGGGCGACCGCCAGCTTGTCCGCGAGGCTCCCGACGGGCGCGAGGAGCGTGGCCGGCAGGGTCCAGGGCTGGCGGAAGGGATCGGAGACGCGGTGGAGCTTCCCCCGGACGCGCACCAGCGCGCCCGGCGCGAACGTCCGCAGCCGGAGAGCTCTGTAGTCGAGGAGCCGCCGGGCCTCCGGATAGGCGGTCAGCAGCACCTGGAACCCGCGGTCGAGGAGGAACCCGTCGACCCTGTCCGTCCGCACCCGTCCGCCCGGAGCTTCGGACGCCTCCAGGACCACGCAGGGGATGTTTTTCTCTTGCAGCCGCAGCGCGCAGCACAGCCCCGCGATGCCGGCGCCGATGATTACCACCTGCCTGGGGACCTGCCCACCCGCCCCGTTCGGTTTCATGGAAGGGGATGATAGCGTGGCGCCCCAGGGAAGTCCTTCCGCGGCTTCCCCTCTCGTTTTCTGGTCGCGCCTGCTGCTTCCGCGGTAGCCCCCACTGCTTCCGCGGTAGCGCCACTCTTCACGCGTGTGCGCCCTCTGGATCGACGGCATTGCCTACCGCCAGGGAAGTAGCGCCCTCTCTTTCCGGGGTCGTGCCCAGCGAAAGGGCGTATGCGCCCACTGTTTCTCCGTCCGTGCCAACCGTTCCGAGCTCGCGCCGGGCAGATGGGAATACCGGAGAATCAGTAGGCGGACACGGCGTACCGTTGGCGGCGAGCGCAAAACCAGATGGCGCGGATGGAAAACCGTTTGGGAAGACCGCAAAACCACTGGGGAAGACCGCCGAAGCGAAGGGGGGACCGCGGTATCGGGTGGGCGCACCCGCGGAATCATCGGGCGCTTCGGGAGAAGCGGTGGGCGAAGCCGCAGAGCCGGTGGGCCGTTTCCGAGAGCAGCTTTCAACTCTCCGGCCTTTCCTGCGTACTTCTTTCCAGGAGGTACTGACTGAGTGAGAACGATTCAAGAGGCCGCCCCATCCCATCTCTCCTGGCAGCAGCCTCAGGCGTTCAAGTGCGCGTACGAGCTGCGGGCGGGCGACGAGCTCCTGGGGGCTCTCCGGAAGACCCGGAAATTCGGAGCGGCGATGGAGGCCGAGATCGGTGGTACCCGCTACACGTTCGAGCCGGCGGGATTTTTTCGCAGCCGGGTCACGGTCCGGGAGGCCGGCGCGGCCGGGGAGCCCGCCGTCTTCCAGAGCGGCTTCTGCGGCGGAGGACAGCTCCTGCTGCCGGACGGCCGGAGCTATCGTTGGAAGATGACGAGCTTCTGGGGCAGCCGCTGGACCTTCCTCGACGATTCAGACCGGCCCCTCGTCAGCCTCAGGCCGCGCAACCGGGTCTTCCGGACCGGCAGCGAGGTCGAGATCGCCCCCGGCGCTCTCAGGATGCCGGAGCTCCCGGTCCTGGTCCTCCTGGGGTGGTATCTTCTGCTCCGGATCAACCAGGAATCGGCCGCGGCCGCCGCGGTGATCGCCGCCGTCGCGGTCAGCGCCTAGAGGCCCTCACCGGCTGTGCCTGTAGATCATCTCGATCAGCTCGTCGTAGGTGGCCTCGGCGGCCTCGCCGTCCCCGGAGCGGATCGCCTGGGTGGCGCAGTGCTTGAGGTGGTTCCGCATCAGCTCGCGGCCCACCGAGCGCAGCGCCTCCTGCACGGAGGAGATCTGGGTGAGGATGTCCGGGCAGTAGCGGTCCTCCTCGACCATCTTCTGGAGGCCGCGGACCTGCCCCTCGATCCGCCGCAGACGCTTCAGGTTGCGGTCCTTGATGTCGGGATCGACGGCGACCGCCTTCCGTCCCTCTTCCGTACGCGTCCCACAACCGCAGCCGGCGACCTCGGGAATCTCAGCGACGTTCGGTGTCATTTCGATCTCCTCACGCGATCCGCGCCCGGCGCAGGCGCAGGCTGTTGGTGACCACGCTGACCGAGCTGAAGGCCATGGCCGCGCTCGCCAGGATGGGGGAGAGCAGGAGCCCGAAGGCGGGGTAGAGCACCCCGGCCGCGATGGGGATCCCGATCACGTTGTAGATGAAGGCCCAGAAGAGGTTCTGCCGCATGGTACGCATGGTGCGGCGCGACAGGGCCACGGCCGCCGCGATCCCCCGCGGGTCCCCCCGCATCAGGGTTACATCGCTCGCCTCCACGGCGATGTCCGTGCCGGTGCCGATGGCGAGGCCGAGGTCCGCCTGGGCCAGAGCCGGTGCGTCGTTGATGCCGTCCCCCACCATGGCGACCACCTTCCCCTCCTCCTGGAGCCGCTTCACCTCCGCGACCTTCCCTTCCGGGAGCACCTCGGCCACCACGCGGCCGATCCCCGCCTCGCGGGCGATCGCCTCGGCGGTCCGCCGGGTGTCGCCGGTCAGCAGCACGACCTCCAGGCCCATCTTGCGGAGCCGCGCCACCGCCTCGCGCGAGGTGGCCTTGAGCGGGTCCGCCACCGCCAGCAATCCCGCGAGCTGGCCGTCGATCGCCACGTAGACCGGCGTCTTGCCTTCGCCCGTCAGACGGCCGGCGTCCTCCGCCAGCGGCGCGGGATCGACGGCGTAGTCCGCCATCAGCTTCTCGTTGCCGGCGGCCAGGAAGGAGCCCTCGACCACCCCCACCGCGCCGCGGCCGGTGACGGACTGGAATTCCTCCGGGGCCCCGAGCGCCAGATTCCGCTCCCGGGCGTGCCGCACGATGGCGTCCGCCAGCGGGTGCTCGGAGGAGGATTCGAGGGAGCCCACGACGCGCAGCAGCGAATCCGGGCTCCAGGGGGAGCCGGGAAGCGTGAGCACGTCGGTCACGGTGGGCCGCCCCTCGGTGATCGTGCCGGTCTTGTCGAGCACCACGGTGGTGACGTCCCCGGCCCGCTGGAGCGCCTCGCCCCCCTTGATCAGGATGCCGAGCTCGGCCCCCTTGCCGGTCGCCACCATCACGGCGGTGGGCACGGCGAGCCCCATGGCGCAGGGGCAGGCGATGATCAGCACCGCCACCGCCGCCGCGAAGGCGCGCACGGCCGAGCCGTCCGCCACGTACCAGACCACGAAGGTGGCGATGGCGAGCGAGATCACCACCGGCACGAAGATGCCGCTGATGCGGTCCGCCAGCCGCTGGATGG
>JAICSG010001181.1 GCA_025937035.1 Thermoanaerobaculia bacterium
AACGGCCCGACCGGCGGTTTCTACTACAAGACCGTCCCGCACATCACGCTCAAGAGTATCGCCCAGAACGCGGGCCTCGACCCGATCTTCGCCAAACATGAGCCGATCCTAGAGGAGAGGCTAGCGACCAGGGCTCACGCATCAGCCTGGGACGTCTGAGCGCTTTGGGGAAGACCGGTTCGCTTCTGCTGCGCCGTCCGGCTGGCTGGGAATCGGACGCCCCTTGTACTATCGATCTCCGGGATAACCCGAGCACCTCAGGGACGTCTGTACCATGACCGCCGACTCCGACATAGCCTCTACTCCCCCGGCCCGCCACCCCGCGTCGATCCTCCAGCACTTCACCGACCTGCCCGATCCTCGCCGCGAACAGGGCCGCATCCACCGCCTCGACGAGATCGTCTTCATCGCCACCTGCGCCGTCCTCTGTGGCGCCGATAGCTGGGAGCAGATCGCCGACTACGCCCACTCCAAGATCGATTGGATCAAGACCTTCCTCGCCCTGCCCGGCGGCATCCCCTCGCACGAGACCTTCCGCCGCGCCATCTGCCTCCTCGACCCGCGGGCCTCCCAGAAGTGCTTCTATGCCTGGATCACGGCGCTGATGCGGCGGCAGGGATTGACCCCCGTCGCCACCGACCCGCCGGAATTGAGGCCGATCGCCATCGACGGCAAGGCCCAGCGCGGCTCGGCGCGGCGCACCGTCGGCCGCTCGGCCTTGCACATCGTCAGCGCCTGGGCGGTGGAGAATCGCCTGACGTTGGGCCAGGTCGCCACCGACACCAAGTCCAACGAGATCACGGCGATCCCCGAGTTGCTGGCGCTGTTGGACCTGAAGGGGGCCGTGGTGACCATCGACGCCATGGGGTGCCAGAAGGAGATCGCCGCCGACATCGTCAGCGGGGGAGGCCAGTATGTCCTGGCGGTCAAGGAGAACCAGCCGCATCTCTACGAGGACATCGAGCGGGCGTTCGAGGAGGCGCTGGATCGGGGCGAGCCCGGGGTGGACTTCACCGAGTGCCAGACCGAGGAGGTCCGGAGCGGTCGGCAAGAGACCCGCAGTTGCTGCGTGATCACCGCCCCCGAGGGGATCCGCGACGCGGGCCTGTGGGCCGGCCTGAGGGCGGTCGTGATGGTGATCAGCCAGCGGGTCGTCAACGGCGCGGCGAGTAGCGAGACCCGCTACTTCATCGGCAGCGCCGCCGGGACGGCGGAGGACTACTTGAGGTGGGTGCGGGGCCATTGGGGGATCGAGAACGCGCTGCACTGGGTCTTGGACGTCTGTTTCCGCGAGGATGATCAGAGGCACTGGGCGGGCAACAGTGCCCAGAATCTGGCCTGGCTGAGGAAGCTGGCGCTGTGCCTGCTCAAGGCGGAGAAGGGCAGCGAGGGCAAGAGTATCGCCACGCGTCGCCTCACGGCGGGGTGGAAGAACGACTACTTATTGAGTGTACTGGCCCAAATCCCCGAGAAATCTGGTGCGTGAGCCCTGGCCGGTGGTCCGGTCGGTGCTGATAGCATCGACAACTCCGGGATCGTCCACCACTTCCGGTATCTCCCGCTCCCTCACGGCCAGGACCTCCGACCCGGACCGCCTCCACCTGGAAAGGGTCGTCACTGGATCACCCTTTGCGCTCTTATGTCGAGCAGGCGACCGACTGTCAAGTCTCA
>JAICSG010000556.1 GCA_025937035.1 Thermoanaerobaculia bacterium
CACGAGCGCGATCTTGGACATCTCTCCACAGCGGACCACCGAGCGGCTGGCCGGGCTCTTCGACACCCACCACCAGCGCCTCTTCCGTCTGGCGCTCCGTCTCTCGGCGGACCGGGAGGAGGCGCGGGATCTGGTCCAGGAGGCGTTCCTGCGGGCGGCCCGGAAGCCCGGCGCGGTGCCGGACGGCGCCGAGGAGGCCTGGCTGGTCCGCACGCTGGTCAACCTCTGCCGCGACCGCTACCGCCGTCTGGGCGTGCGGGCGCGGGTCCACGAAGCGCTGCGGGACGAGCGGGGGACGGAGCATCCGGAGGAGGCGGCGGTGATCCGGACCGCGGTACGGAGCGCTCTGGCCCGGCTCGCCCCCCGGCGTCGCGCCGTGATCGTGCTGCATGAATTGGATGGATTGCCGGTGCGCGAGGTGGCCCGCCTGCTGGGGATCGGCGAGGTCACCGTGCGCTGGCACCTGATGGCCGCCCGGCGGGAGCTCGCCCGGCTGCTGTCGGAATCGAAGGAGGACCGGAGATGAACGACGAACGGTTGCGCCAGATCCTGCGCCAGGAGGACCCCGCCGGAGGGGACGGCGGCCTGACCCCGGACGAGGCCCGCTCCCTGCGCCGGGCGGTGCTGACGGCGGTCCCGGACAAGAGGAAGCGGCGGCTTCTGCCGATCTTCGCTCTGGCTGGAGCGGCCGCTATGGCGGTGCTGATCGCGGTCCTCCTGCCGCGGCCGGAGCCGGTCGGGCCTCCGGCGCCGCAGCCCCGGATCGCCACGGTGCCCACGCCTCCGGCGCCGCCCGCCGCTCAGGCCCCGGCCGAGCCCGCGCCTCAGCCTCCCCAGAAAGAGGCGCGCCGGCCGGTCCACCGGAAGCACCATCACAGTCGCGCCACGGCCCCGGCGACCCCGGAGGTCCAAGACGCCCTGGCCTCCCTGGAGACCGCGGAGACGGAGCGTCAGGTCCAGATCACCGCCCCTGGCGGAACGCGGATCCTCTGGATTCTCAAATCGGGAAAGGCTTCCCGTTAAAAGGAGATAGACCATGAAGAGCACCATCGTTCGTTCGCTCCTCCTGCTGGTCCTGCTGCCGGGCTCCCTGCCGGCAAAGCAAGCGGAGAAGCAAACGGAGAAGCCGCCGGAGCCTCCGGTGGTCTCCTCCGGAGACCGGCAGACCATCCGCTATGAGATCCAATCCCTGGATCTCCACACCGCCGAGGTCCTCGCCTGGGATCAGTGCGCGCAGAAGGAGCGCTGCCGGGTGGCGTCCACGGAGATCACGGGGCACAAGTTCCTGGAGGTGGGGGCCGAGCCGGCCGTGCAGGAGAAGATCGCCCGCGCCCTGGCCCGGGAGGACCGGCAGCCGCGCACCCACGGCTTCCAGATCCTGCTCTTGACCGCCAGCCTGAAGCCCGGGAGTGGAGGTGTGGAGGTGCCCGCCAACGTCCAGAAGGCGCTGGCGGACCTCAAGGGGTTCCTCCCCTACAAGAGCTACGAGGTCCTGGATACGGCCTGGCTGAGCGGCACCCAGGAGCGGGACATGGGAGCACGGCTGGTCGATCATCAGGGCGCCGTATATCAGGTCGAGCTCCGGTTCCATGACACGGGATCGGCCGCGGACCGCTCCCTGTTCGTGGACGCCTTCCGCCTGCGGGCGGAGCCTTTCAAGCCCCAGGGGGCAGGGGTGATGGAGGCGCGTCCGGGCGGCCCCCTGATCGACACCTCCTTCGGCGTCAAGGAGGGGGAGACGATCGTGGTCGGCACCTCCAAGACCACCGGATCGAACGAGGCCGTCGTCGTGCTGGTGACGGCCGTGTCGGCCTCCTGAGAGGGCCCGGCGGGTCAGGGCTTCTGAGCGACGAAGTAGATGGCCGAGCCGATGTGCCGCAGGAGCGGCCTCGGCCCGGTCAGGTGCAGGTAGCGCGAGCCGATCAGCTTCCGCAGCACACCCCCCCACTCACGGACCTCGAAGCCGGCCGCGGCCAACCGGTCGAGCCAGAAGCGCCGCCCCTGCCGGGTGACGTGAGTGGGGTCCTTGTCGAGGAGCGTGACGAGCCAGCCCAGCGGTCCGTCGTAGACCGGCACGACGCCGATCAGATATCCGCCGGCCGGCAGACGGGAATGGATCGCGGCGAGGGCGTGGCCGAGGTCCGGCAGGTGCTCGAGCACGTCCCACGACACCACCGCGTCCGGGGCCGGCTCGAGGCCCAGAGTCTCCACCGAGCCGAGGTGCAGGCTCTCGAGGCCGGTCCGTCGCCGGGTCTGGGCGATGCCGAAGTCGTTGATGTCGCAGCCCGCGCACTCGTACTCCTCGCGGACGGTCTCCAGGAACAGCCCCAGCCCGACGCCGAGCTCGAAGAGCCGCGCGCCGGAGGGCAGGTAGCGTCCGAGCAGCCGGCGGTAGAACGCGAGCTTGTGGGGCGGGTTCTGCGCCGCGTAATCGGGGTAGCACCCGGCGTAATAGGCCTCCCCCGGCCCGCCCGCGCTCACCGCGAGAGCCGCCTCCGCACCAGCAGCGACAGGGTCTCCCGGACGGTCCGCAGCACCCGCATCTTGCTGGGCCCCTCCTTGCGGTCGTAGCGCAGGACCAGCGGCACCTCGCAGAAGATGGCCCCCTGCTCCCGCAGCCGCAGCAGGAGGTCGGTCATGCAGGCGAAGCCGCGCTCGGAGATGAGCTCCTGGCCGTGCTTCTCGACCAGTTGCATCAGGATGCCGGCGCGGTAGGCCCGGTAGCCGCAGGTATAGTCCCGTACCCCGGGGGTGGGGAAGACGGCGCGGAACAGCCAGGACGCCCCCAGGGAGAGCGCCTTGCGGTGGAACGACAGGCCCCGGACGTGGCTCCCTTCCCGGTAGCGGCTGGCGATCACCACGTCGTTCCCCTCGCGAACGAGACGGGCCATACGGAAGACGAGGCCCGCCGGGTGGGTGTTGTCGGCGTCCATGACCACGACGATGTCCTCGGGAGCCGCCTGCCGGACGGCTTCGAGCAGGCCCGTGCGCAAGGTCTCGGCCAGGCCGCGGTTCGCCGGCTGATCGAGGAGGACCACCTGGCCCGTGCTCTCGTAACCGCGGACGACCGCCGCCGTCTCGTCGGTGCTGCCGTCGTTGACGACCAGGATCACGAAGTCGGAAGGGTCGGCCCCGAGCTCCTCCAGCAGCGAATCGAGAAGCGGTCCGATCGATCCGGCCTCGTTATAGGCGGGCAGCACGATCCAGAGGCGGCGAGACGAAGCCCTGGGCATGGTGCGCTCGGAGGATGCGAGAAGACCTTTCGAGAAGCGTTCTGGAAGCGATTACCTATAACTATGATAATACTGTAAATGCAGGGTATGCAACGGAATGGAAACGGGGCTCCCGCCGGGGGCGATGAGCGCGCGCTGGTCTGGCTCCTGGCCCTGGTGCTGGCCGTGGCCTTCGGCCTCCGTCTCTGGATGGCCCTGGTGCTGCCGCGCTACTTTGACGATCATTACGTTTTCAACAACATCGTTCCCTTCCTGAACGGCTCGCTGCGGCCCCGGCAGTCCTATTACGGCAGCCTCTCCTACCTGCCGCAGGCGATCGTCCTCGCGGTCTGCGACTTTCTGCATGCCCGGACCGGGGCGGCGGCGTTGGCGGTCCGCGGGACGGAGATCGAGGGTCTGTTCACGCGCAACGCCTTTCTCCTCATGCGGATGTTCATCATCGCCTACGCGCTGGTGAGCCTCTGGCTGATCTACCGCGTGGGTCGGCGGCTGTTCTCGCCCGCGGTGGGCCTGGCCGCGGCGGCGGTGCTCGCCGCCTATCCGCAGCACGTGCGGAGCGCGGTCCAGCTCAAGCCCGACATGATGGTGTTGATG
>JAICSG010000305.1 GCA_025937035.1 Thermoanaerobaculia bacterium
CCCCTCGCCATGGAGCGCTACCTCGTCAACGAGATCTTCTACAGCTTGCAGGGGGAGGGGGTGAGGGCCGGGACGCCGAACCTGTTCCTGCGGCTCTCCCGGTGCAACCTCGCCTGCAAGGTGGAGACGCACGGCTTCGACTGCGACACCGAGTTCGAGTCCGGCCGGTGGATGACCCTGCCCGAGATCGTGGCCGAATTCCGCCAGCTCTCTCCGGCGTGCGGCTGGGTGATCCTCACCGGCGGCGAGCCCGCCCTCCAGGTGGACCGCGAGCTGATCGACGCCCTCCACGCGGCGGGCTATAAGCTGGCCATCGAGACCAACGGCAGCTTCGAGCTGCCGGAGGGGATCGACTGGATCACCGTCAGCCCCAAGGTGGCCGAGCACGCCATCCGCCAGCGCCGGGCGAACGAGGTCAAGTACGTGCGCGGCCACGGCCAGGCGGTCCCGAAGACGGTGGTCGAGGCCGAGCACTACCTCATCTCTCCGGCCTTCGAGGGGGCCGAGGCCGACCCCCGCGCCCTCGACTGGTGCATCCGCCTGTGCAAGGAGAACCCCCCCTGGCGGCTGTCGGTGCAGCAGCACAAGCTCTGGCGGGTGCGATAGCCGGAGCTTCAGGATTCGCTAAGCTCATGGATCGTTTTTGGCCCAGGATTCCCGTCTCAGGCAGGCCCGCCGAGGCTGCCGGGCTTTGCTATCATCTCGTGACGCGAACGATCCTCAGGTGAGGGAATCCGGAGACCCGGAGTCAAGGAGTCACGCAATGCAGCCGAAACGGAATGGTCTGGCGAAATGGACCGCGGTGCTCTTCGTCGCGCTGCTGGTCAACACGGCCTACATCACGGCGTTCGCGTCGCCGACGGTCTTCTACATGGGCAACGTGCTGGTCCACCTGGTCCTGGGCCTGGCGCTCGCCGTGGCCTTCGGCGTGCTGCTCGCCCGCCGCCCGGACCTGCGGCCGGGGATTGTTCCGGCGGCGGTCCTGCTCGGGATCGCCCTGATCGCCGGCCTCTGGCTGACGGTCGCGGGCAACGTGCTCGCCCACCGGCCGATCCTCTGGGCCCACGCCATCGCGGCCGGGCTGGGGGTGATCGCCCTCGGAGTCTGGCTCTGGCGGCGGAGCGCGGCGCCCGTTGGAGAGAGGACGGGCTGGACGCGGCTCCGCCAGGCCTACGTGGCCGCCGCCGTGCTGCTGGTGGCCTTTCCCGCGGTGATGGCGCTCTGGCGCAAGGCCCACCCCGATCCCAACGCCCACATCGTCAACCCCCTGGTCGTCCCCACCTCGATGGAAGGGGAGGGGGGCGGGCCGAAGTCGCCGTTCTTCCCGTCCTCCGCCAAGACCAACGTGGGCGGCATCATCCCGTCCAACTTCTTCATGGACTCGAAGACCTGCGGCGAGTGCCACAAGGACATCTACCAGCAGTGGAACAGCTCGGCCCACCACTTCGCCTCGTTCAACAACCAGTTTTACCGGAAGTCGATCGAGTACATGCAGAGCGTGGTGGGCACCCAGCCGAGCAAGTGGTGCGCCGGCTGCCATGACCACGCGGTCTTCTTCAACGGCCGGTTCGAGCGGCCGATCAAGGACCAGATCGACACCCCCGAGGCGCGGGCCGGCCTCGCCTGCACCTCCTGCCACGCCATCACCAACATCCACAGCTCGATGGGCAACGGCGACTTCACGATCGAGTATCCGCCGCTGCACGAGCTGGCGAACAGCAAGAACCCGGTGATCCACACCATGGATCACTTCCTCACCTATCTCCAGCCCGAGCCGCATCGGCGGACATTCATGAAGCCGTTCATGCGCAGCTCGGCGGAGTTCTGCTCGGCCTGCCACAAGGTGCACCTCGACGTGCCGGTGAACTCCTACCGCTGGGCGCGCGGCTTCAACGACTACGACAACTGGCAGGCGAGCGGCATCTCGGGCCAGGGGGCGCGCTCGTTCTACTACCCGGCCGAGTCGAAGGTCTGCGCCGACTGCCACATGCCGCTCGTCGAGTCGCAAGACCCCGGCAACCACAACGGCAAGGTCCACTCCCACCGCTTCCCGGCGGCCAACATGGCCGTGGCCTACGCCAACCAGGACAAGGCCCAGATGGACGTGGTCGAGAAGTTCCTGAAGTCAGGCTTCATTACCACCGACATCTTCGCGGTCTCGCCGGAAGAGGAGGGGAAGGGGGAGACGGCGATGGTGCGCCGCACGGCGCCGAAGACCGACAGCGCCCCCCAGGCCAACACCACCTTCGCGGTGGGCGAGGAGGCGGAGCAGGCGGGGACCGCCGTGATCCGCGACGTCGGCCAGATCGCGGCGCCGATCGACAAGGCGGCCCCGACCATCAAGCCCGGCTCGACCGTGCGGGTGGACGTGGTGGTGCGCACCCGCTCGATCGGCCACTTCTTCCCCGGCGGCACGGTGGACGCCTTCGACGTCTGGCTGGAGCTCCAGGGGCGCGACGCCAACGGCAAGGTGGTCTACTGGAGCGGCATGGTGCAGGACGACGGCAAGGGGCCGGTCGAGCCGGGAGCCCACTTCTACAAGTCCTACGCGCTCGACGGCGACGGCAATCCGATCGACAAGCGCAACGCCTGGCAGGCCCGCAGCGTGCTCTACGTGCGCCTGATCCCGCCCGGCGCGGCCGACGTGGCCCACTACCGCATCCGCATCCCGGCCGACGCCGTGGGGCCGATCACCCTGACGGCCAAGCTCAACTACCGGAAGTTCGCCCACGTCTACACCCAGTTCGCCTACGCCGGCCAGCCCAAGCCCGGCCAGGAGCACCTGATCACCGCCAGCACCAACAGCGCCGAGTGGTCGTACGATCCCAAGAACGTTCCCGCCAACGTCTCGGGGAACATCAAGGGGGAGATCCCCAACCTGCCGATCGTCACCCTCGCCACCGCCGAGGCCAAGCTGCCTCTTGGAGGGAATGGCGCGCCGCAGTGGCGCCAGGTGGCGGACAAGAAGGACCGCGAGCGCTGGAACGACTACGGGATCGGCCTGCTGTTGCAAGGGGACCTCAAGGGGGCCGAATTCGCCTTCAAGAAGGCCACCGAGGCCGAGCCGGGCTACGCGGACGGCTGGCTGAACGTGGCCCGCGCGCTGATCCGCGAGGGCGAGGTCGAGGCCGCCAGGCCCTACGTGGAAAAGGCGATCGCGATCACCCCCGGCCTGCCGCGCGGCTACTTCTTCAAGGCGATGATCCAGAAGGCCCAGGGGGATTACGACGGCGCTCTCGCCTCGCTGCGCACCGTCGAGGCCAAGTTCCCGCGCGACCGCGTGGTGCTCAACCAGATGGCCCGCATCCTCTTCCTCCAGCGCAAGTACAAGGAGGCGCTCACCGTGCTCGACCGCGTCTGCCTGATCGATCCCGAGGACGTGCAGATGCACTACACCGCCATGGTCTCCGCGCGCGCCCTGGGCGACACCGCGCGGGCGGACCGGGAGCAGAAGCTCTTCCAGCGCTTCAAGGCCGACGAGGCGTCGCAGGCGATCACCGCCAAGCGCCGGCTGCTGAGCCCCGAGGACAACAACGAGCGCCAGCCCATCCACGAGCACGAGAGCGTGCCGCTGCGGAGCATTCCGAAGACCGCGGAGAGCTCGGTGATCGCGGGTGGTTGATAGGAGATCGCAGCCTTGAATCGACTCTTGACCGCTTCCGCCCTCACCCTCGCCGCCCTGGGGCTGGCCGCCGCGGCCCCGGCCCCCAGGGCCGCGGCCCCCGCGCCGGCGGCGGGCATCCGGTTCACCGACGTCACCGCCGCCTCGGGTGTCCGCTTCACCCACAACAGCGGGCGGGCGGGGAAGAAGTACCTGCCGGAGACCATGGGCTCCGGAGTCGCCCTGTTCGACGCCGACGGCGACGGCTGGCTCGACATCCTGCTGATCAACAGCCGCGACTGGCAGCCGGGCAAGCGCAGGTCCCTGCCGGCCCTCTATCGCAACAATCACAACGGCACCTTCACCGACATCACCCGGGGGAGCGGCCTCGACGTTGAGACCTACGGTCTGGGCGTCGCCGCGGCCGACTACGACAACGACGGCCGGGAGGACGTCTACATCACCTCCCTCGACGGCGACCGGCTCTTCCACAACGAGGGGGGCGGGAGGTTCAAGGACGTCACCGCCGCGGCGGGGATCAAGAACGCCAATTTCGGCACCAGCGCGGCCTGGCTCGACTATGACCGCGACGGCAAGGCCGACCTCTTCGTGAGCAATTACGTCCAGTGGAGCAAGGAGAAGGACCTCTGGTGCTCGCTCGACGGCAAGACCAAGTCCTACTGCACCCCCGAGTCCTACAAGGGGGCGGCGGCCAAGCTCTACCACAACCTGGGGGGCGGCCGGTTCGAGGACGTCAGCCAGAAGGCGGGCATCGCCGATCCCAATTCCAAGTCGCTCGGCGTCACCGTGCTCGACTACAACGGCGACGGCTGGCCGGACCTCTTCGTGGCCAACGACACCCAGCCCAACAAGCTCTACCGCAACCAGAAGAACGGCACCTTCAAGGATGAGGCGGTGGAGGCCGGGGTGGCCTTCTCGGAAGAGGGGACCGCGCGCGGCGCCATGGGCGTCGACGCCGCCGACTACGACCGCTCCGGCCGTCCGCACCTGCTGGTGGGCAACTTCACCAACGAGATGCTCGCCCTCTACCACAACGAGGGGAACGGCGTGTTCGTGGACGAGGCGCCCTCCTCGTCGGTGGGGCAGGCGAGCCTGCTGACCCTGACCTTCGGCGCCTTCTTCTTCGACTACGACCTCGACGGCCTGCCGGACATCCTCGCCGCCAACGGCCACCTGGAAGAGGAGATCAACCGGGTGCAGCCGAAGGTGACCTACAAGCAGGCGCCGCTCCTCTTCCGCAACCTGGGCAAGGGCAAGTTCCAGTCCGTGGCTGCCACCCTGGGCCCGGACCTCTCCCGCCCGATCGTGGCCCGCGGCGCGGCCTACGGCGACCTCGACAACGACGGCGATCTCGACGTGGTGATCACCACCAACCACGGCCCGGCCTACGTCTTCCGCAACGACGGCGGCAACCGCAACCACTGGCTGCGGGTGCGCACGGTGGGCACCAGGTCGAGCCGCGACGGCCTGGGCGCCGTGGTGCGGGTGACCAGCGCCGGCGGCAAGCAGTGGGCGATGGTGCGCAGCGGCTCCTCCTACTGCTCGCAGAGCCAGATGGCCCCCACCTTCGGCCTCGGCCCCGACAAGGTCGTGCAGTCCCTGGAGATCGACTGGCCGAGCGGCGTCAAGCAGCACTTCGCCAACGTGCCGGTGAACCAGGTCGTGACGGTGGACGAGAGCCGGGGGATCGTGCCGGCGGCGGCACCGCCGGTGAAGACGGCGAAGTAGGAGTCGAATGGGGCGAGCGGTGGGGCCAAGAAGATCCCGGCAAGGCTCTTTGGACGCCCGCTCGCCCTACCAGAAGCGGGCTGATTTGGGAAGGTAAGCCCACTTTCCATAACGGGGGGTCCGGGCACGCGCCTCTTCCTCCTCCCGCTCCTGCTCTCGCGCCCGTCTCTCAGCTTCTTTTTCCTTTTCCTTGGCCTGCGTGTAACTCTCTTCGCTGAGTGCCCCGCTTGAGTATCTCGCGGCTGAGGCCTGGCCCTTGACCC
>JAICSG010000933.1 GCA_025937035.1 Thermoanaerobaculia bacterium
AAGAGCTCCGGGCTCTGGGAGGCGTCGATGAGCTGGTCCGGGAGCTCGGCCAGGAAGGGGGACTCCATCTGATCCTGATAGCGGCCGGCGATGCGGCGGCGGCGGCAGCAGGTCAGGAAGAGGCGCTCCCGGGCGCGGGTCATCCCCACGTAGAGCAGCCGGCGCTCCTCCTCGATGTCCTCGCGCGCCCCCTGGGAGTTGAAGTGCGGCAGCAGGCCGTCCTCCAGGCCCGCCACCACCACGGCCCGGAACTCCAGCCCCTTGGCGCTGTGCAGGGTCATCAGCGAGACCCCCTTCTCGGATTCCAGGGAGTCGAGGTCGGTCACCAGGGCGACGTGGTCGAGGAAGGCCGTCAGCAGATCCTGATCGCTGGCGTTGTAGCTGTTCGACTCGGTGAACTCCTGGGCCGCGGAGAGGAACTCCTGGATGTTCTCCACCCGCGCCTGATCTTCCGGATCGTCCTGCTTGTAGAGGTCCATGTAGCCGGTCGCCTCCAGCAGGCGGTCGAGCAGGGCGGGGAGGGGGAGATCGGCGGCGGACTGCTGGAGCCCCACGATGAGGTCGCGGAACTTGCGCAGGGCGGTGGCGCTGCGGGCCGGGAGGTTGCCGAGGTCGTCCAGGTAGAGGACGTCCCAGAGCGGCTGGCCGAGCTGGACGGCGCGGTCGCGCAGCAACTCCAGGGTGGACTTGCCGATCCCCCGCGGCGGCTGGTTGACGATCCGCATCAGGGAGAAGTTGTCGCGCGGGTTGCGCAGCACGCGCAGGTAGGCGACCAGGTCCTTGATCTCGGCGCGGTCGTAGAATCGCGTGCCGCCGACCAGGGTGTAGGGGATCTCGCGCGAGAGGAGCTCGTCCTCGATGGCGCGGGTCTGGGCGTTGGTGCGGACGAGGATCGCCATGTCCCCGAGCCGGTAGTTGGCCCGCAGGCGCTGGAGGGTGCGGATGATCCAGGTGGCCTCGTCCCCCTCGTCGCTCGCCCGGTAGAGCTCGGCCTTGGGGCCGGTCCCCTCCTCGGTCCACAGGCGCTTGCCCCGGCGGTTGATGTTGTTGGCGATCAGGGCGCCGGAGACGTCGAGGATGGTCTGGGTGGAGCGGTAGTTCTGCTCCAGCTTGCGGACGACCGCGTCGGGGAAGCTCTTCTCGAACTCCAGGATGTTGTTGAGGTCGGCGCCGCGCCAGCGGTAGATCCCCTGGTCCTCGTCGCCCACGGCGGTGAGGTTGCCCTCGGGGCCGATGATCTCCTGGATGAGCCGGAGCTGGGCGTGGTTGGTGTCCTGGTACTCGTCGACGAGCAGGAAGCGGGTCCAGCGGCGGGTGCGCGCCTTGATCTCCTCGTCGGTCGAGAGGAGCTTGACCGGCAGGGCGATCAGGTCGTCGAAGTCCACCCCCGAGGCGGCGTGGAGCAGCCCCTGGTAGCGCCGGTAGAGAACGGAGACCTTCTTCTCGAAGAAGTTCTGGGCCTTGGACTCGTAGGCCGCCGGCTCGATGAGCCGGTTCTTGGCGGCGCTGATGTTGGCGAGCACGGAGCGGGGGGAGAAGGCGGTCTCGGAGAGCCCCTCGGCGGTGAGGGCCTCCTTGACCAGCCCGAGCTGGTCGCCGGCGTCCAGCACGTGGAAGTCCCGGCGCAGCCCCACCCGCTCGCCGTAGCGGCGCATCATCATCAGGCCGTAGCGGTGGAAGGTCCCGACGAAGGTGGGGAGGGGGTGGAGGTTGAGCAGGTCCTCGACCCGCTCGCGCATCTCGCCGGCCGCCTTGTTGGTGAAGGTCATGGCGGCGATGGTGCCGGGATCGACACCCATCTCCTCGATGAGCCAGTAGATGCGGTGGGTGATGACCCGGGTCTTGCCGGACCCCGCGCCGGCGAGGACGAGCTGCGGCCCCTCGCCGTGGGTGACGGCCGCGATCTGCTCCGGGTTCAGCTTGCGTTCGAGCTCGTGGGAGACGGACTTTCTCACGCCGGGATCTTGTCCGAGTGGGTGGGGGGATGGCAAGGCGGCCTACTGCGGCTTCACCGAGCCGCCCAGAACCCGGGCGATCTCCCTTATGACCAGATCCGACAGATCCTTCTGGCGAAGCCTCACCGCGATTTCGCGGGGGAGATCGGTATAGCGACCGGCGATCTCCTGCGCTTCCTTCCGTACTTCCTCATGCTCCTCGTTCGTCATTGCCACAAAAAGTTGCTCAAGATCGTCCTGAGTCAGCTCGCTCGGTTTCATGAATCGATTATAACCGAGGCTCGCGAGGGTTCAAGGCCTCCGTGCCCTCTGGGGCGTCCTGCCCTCCGAAGCCTCACCCTCGATCCCTCTCCACAAGT
>JAICSG010000876.1 GCA_025937035.1 Thermoanaerobaculia bacterium
CTGGGAGGTGCGGGACGCGGACGGCAACGGGCTGGGCGTCTACGGCCAGCGCTTCGGGTTCGCCACCGGCCGCCAGGGGAGCGAATTCCCCATCTTCGTGCCGCCCGCGAGCCAGCGCCCGGATCTGATCACGCCTTTCGCGCCCCAGGTGGCGCGGGCGTCCAACGGCCGGTTCGTGGTGGTCTGGCGAGGCGTCGGCACGCAAGGCGTCGACATCCTGGCGCAGCGCTACAACAGCGGCGGACAGAAGCTGGGCTCCCAGCTGCTGATCGCCCAGGAGTACATTCCGGACAGCCGTCCCCAGGTCGCCATGTCTTCCCAGGGGGACTTCGTGGTGGCCTGGGACGACCAGGGCACCTCGCCGGCGTGGTTCCGCCAGCTCCACAGCGACGGCACGCCCGCCGGACCGGTGATCGAGCAGCCTCCGATGGGCACCGCCTTCTACCATGGGACGGGCCGGGTGGCTTACGGCTGGAACGGCACGTTCGTCTACGGCTGGACGAACTACCTCGACGAGGGGCCCAACGGCAACACCATCAGCTACCAGCGCTTCATGGCAGCTCCGTAGACCCTCCTCCAGAACAGGCACGGAATAAATCCGCCCAAGCGCGGTCTAGGACAGGCGAACCGGGGGCCTCACCGGCCCCCCTTCCGCCGCCCAGCGGCAAGGAGATCTCATGAAGATCCGCCGTCCTGTCCTCGTCCTCCTGTTCCTCCTCATCCCGGCGCTCGCCCTGAGCGCCTTCGCCGCCAACGCCTCCGGCAAGGCGAGCATCCAGATCCTCAAGCCCGCCGACCAGGCGCAACTCGACTCCGACGAGTCGTATCCCCTCGACTATCAGATCACCCTCGGACCCGGCGACGACCACTTCCACGTCTGGGTGGACAACGACCGCAGCCCCGGAATCCACGATCTCAAGGGGACCTACATGCTGCCCAAGATGACGCCGGGCACGCACGTGATCACCCTCAAGCTGGTCGACAAGGGGCACGTCCCCACCGGGCCCCAGAAGTCGATCCAGGTGAAGGTAGTGAAGGTCAAGTAGACATGGTTGAGCTCGTCTACACCCTCGTGCAGGCCGTTCACAACCTCGGGGCCGTCGCCGTGGTGGCGAGCCCCGCCGTGGCCCTCGGGTCGCGCGGGGAGGGCGGCCAGCGCCGCCTCGCCTGGGTCCTGCTGGCCGCCTGGGGGCTCCAGGCGGCCAGCGGCGCCGGATTCGCCGCCGCGAGCTATGGCCTCAAGGGGGCGCTCCCCGAGGTCGAGGGCGTGGCCCTCGCCGCCCTGGTGGTCAAGATGGCCGCGACGGCTTCCGGGGTCACCCTCGGCGCCGCCCTGCTCCGGGCCCGGCGGCTGGCGGGCGGCAGGCCCCGCGCCGTGGCCTGGGGCCTCGCTCTCGGGCTGGCCGTGGCCGCGCTCCTGGCGGCGGCCCCGTTACGCTGGTACCTGTGATCCCGGAGGCGCCATGGCATTCCATGTCCAGACGGCCGAGCTCGGGGTTATCATCGCGGAGGCGGATTCCCCCGCGATGCTGAGCAAGATCCGAGACCGCTTCTTCCGGCAGGACGACCGGCGGAGCCGCTTCGAGCGGACCGTCCTGCCACACCTGGACGCGGCCTGGGACCTCGCCCGCTGGCTCACCGGCAACGACACGGACGCCGAGGACGTGGTCCAGACCGCGTCCCTGCGGGCCCTGCAATTCTTCGACGGCTTCCACGGCGTCAACGCCCGGGCCTGGCTGCTCACCATCGTCCGCAACGCCTTCTACACCTGGCTGCAGCAGCGCAACCGGGGCCACGAGATCGCCGATCCGTTCGACGAGACGGTGCACGCGCCGGAGAGCGGCGGCGGCGATCCCGAGGCCGAGCTGCTGCGCCGGGCGGACGGCCGGCTGCTCCGCCAGGGGCTCGAGGCGCTGTCCCTGCCTTTGCGCGAGGTGATGGTGCTGCGTGAGCTCGAGGGGCTCTCCTACAAGGAGATCGCCGCCGTGGCCGGGGTGCCCATCGGCACCGTGATGTCGCGCCTGTCGCGCGCCCGCCGCCAATTGCAGGATTTTCTGATCGCTCACGGAGTCAAGGAGGGGCGGCCATGAGCTGTCCGCACACCGAGCAGGACGTCACGGCCTACCTGGACGGCGAGCTCGACCTGACGAGCGCCCTGGCCTTCGAGCGCCATCTGGCGGAGTGTCCGGATTGCGCCCGCGCCCTCGCCGCGCAGCGGGCCCTGCGCGAGGCGATCGAATCCGCGGATTTACGTTTCCGTCCCGCGCCAGGATTGGCGCGCCGCCTGCGCCGCGCCATCGAGCCGGAAGAGCCTCGCTGGTTCTCCTGGCGGGGGCTCCAGACGGTCGCCGCCCTGCTGCTGGTGGCGGTCGCCTCCTGGAGCCTGGGACGGGTCTGGCCGCCCCGGCCGGCGCCGGATCTCACGAACGAGATCGTGGCGAGCCACATCCGCTCGCTGCTCGCC
>JAICSG010000967.1 GCA_025937035.1 Thermoanaerobaculia bacterium
ACCACTGCGTGCGCTGGCTGGGCATCTGCGGCCGGGCCTT
The DNA here is from genome assembly GCA_025937035.1 of Thermoanaerobaculia bacterium. Taxonomy (GTDB): domain Bacteria; phylum Acidobacteriota; class Thermoanaerobaculia; order Multivoradales; family UBA5704; genus DATARR01. The sequence goes on from JAICSG010000967.1 coordinate 41, forward strand.
CGACCTGATGTGCGAGCGGGCCGCCACCCGGGAGCTCGCGCCGGGCAGGCCCCTGGGCACCCGCCAGATCGTCCAGGAGTGGATCGCCGAGAGCCGCGCCGAGATCGAGGCCGCCCGCCTGCTCGTGCTGCGCACCGCCTGGCGGATCGACCACGAGGGGACCGCGGCGGCGCGGGACGACATCTCCCTGATCAAGTTCCACACCGCCGGGGTGCTCCAGCGGGTGCTCGACCGGGCCATCCAGACCCACGGCGCCCTCGGCCTCACCGAGGCTACGCCGCTCGCCTCCTGGTGGCGCCACGAGCGCGGCGCTCGCATCTACGACGGCGCGGACGAGGTCCACAAGACGGCCGTGGCCCGGCGGATCCTGGCGGAGCACGGCATGAAGAAGGGGGAGGAATGATCGACAACACGATCGATTCGACAAGGGCGGTCCGCCCCGGCGAGGAGATCGACGCCGCCGCGCTGGCGGTCTGGTTGAAGTCGCGGCTTCCGGGGATCGAAGGACCCATCGCCGTCGAGCAGTTCCCCGGCGGCCACTCCAACCTCACCTACCTGCTCCGCTTCGGCGACGACGAGCTGGTGCTGCGCCGCCCCCCCTTCGGCTCCAAGGTGAGGACGGCGCACGACATGGGCCGCGAATACCGCGTGCTCTCGCGCCTCTACACGGTCTACCCCAAGGCCCCCCGCGCCCTCCTCCACTGCGACGACCCGGAGGTGATCGGCGCGCCGTTCTACATCATGGAGCGGGTCCGGGGCGTGATCCTCCGCCATCCTCAGGCGCCCCAGGGGATCGACCTCCCGCCGGAGCGGATGCGGGCGATCAGCGAGGCCGCGATCGACGGTCTGGCCGACCTGCACGCGGTGGACTACCGGGCCGCCGGTCTGGAGGATCTGGGCAAGCCGGAGGGATACACCGCCCGGCAGATCGAGGGGTGGACCGAGCGCTGGTGCAAGGCCCGGACCGACGACGTGCCCGATCTGGACCGCGCCGCCGCCTGGCTGGCCGCGAATCCGCCTCCGCAGACCGGCGCGGCCCTGATCCACAACGACTACAAGTACGACAACCTCGTCCTTCATCCAGAGGAGCTGGAGCGCATCGTGGCCGTGCTCGACTGGGAGATGGCGACGGTCGGCGATCCACTGATGGACCTCGGAACCAGCCTCGGCTACTGGATGGACCCCGACGACTCCCCCGAGCACCGCCTGCTGCCGGCGGGGCCAACCACCCTCCCCGGCAACCTCAGCCGCGCCGGGGTCGTCGAGCGCTACGCCGCGCGAACCGGCCGGGACGTCTCGAACATCGTGTTCTACTATGTCTACGGATTGTTCAAGATCGCGGTCATCGCGCAGCAGATTTATTACCGATACAAACAGGGCCTGACGCAGGACCCGCGCTTCGCCCCCCTGATCGGCGCTGTGCGCATCCTTGGCCACACAGCCTCCCAGGCGATCGCCAAGAACCGGATCGACCGCCTGGAATCGTAAAGAAGTTGTGAATTTCTACAGGTCGCTCCGTCTCAGGCGCGCCAAGCGCTCGCCGGAGGTGTATACTGCCCTCAAATTTTCTTTTCTTTTCTTTTGGAGAAAAGCCGTGAGGCTCGACGAGTGTCTGAGAGTCATCAATCGTCGTCTCCGGAGCGCCGAAGCTGAGGTGGCTCGTCGCCGGGGGCTGGGCCTGCAGACCCGCCCCTGGGAGCACCGAGTGCAGGAGCTGATGGAGACCCGGCAGGAGATCGCGGCGCTGGCCACCCCGAAGAAGGCTCCGGAGGGGGCCGCGGAGGTCAGGAAGCCGGATCGATCGTCTCGTACAGGGCGGCGTAGTCTTCCCGCCCCCGATCCGCCTCGACAGTCTTCTTGACGACGTCGCGGACGCCGTCCAGGGCGGTGGTATCGAGGCCGAGCGCGCCCGCCTCGCCGCGCGCGAGATCGAGGTCCTTGAGCAGCAGCGCGGCCGGGAAGTTCGGCAGCGAGAAGTCGCGCGCCAGCATCTGGGGGAGCTTGCGGTCGAACGTCGGAGCGTAGAAGGCGCTCTGGCGCAGGATCTCCATGAAGAGATCGACCTCGATCCCCTTGCGCCTCGCCATGCCGAGGCTGAGCGAGAAGGCGGCCGAGAGCGAGCCGATGAGCTGGTTCATGGCCAGCTTGAGGGTCGCCGCGT
>JAICSG010000743.1 GCA_025937035.1 Thermoanaerobaculia bacterium
CTGGCGCCGGCGTCCTCCGCCACGACCTCGACCTTCGCCGTGGGAGCCACGAACAGCCGGTCCCCCACCCGCACCTGCGGGCCGCCCGCCTGGAGCGCGCCCGCGGCGGGAGTCTCCCGGGAGCCGGGCCGGTCCGAGGTGATGGCCAGGCGGATCGCCTCGCTCGGATAGCCGTCGAGCCCGGAGCGGCTGCGGGCGGTCACCCGCCAGTAGAGCTCGCCCACCGGCAGCGCGGCGGGGCGCCACTGGGCCGCCGTCTCCCCCAGATGGCGGTCGATCAGCGCGCCGCAGGCGGGATCGCGGCAGATCTCCACGATGTAGGAGGCGGCCTGCGGCACCGCCTGCCAGGAGAGCGGCGGATCGACGCAGGCGCGCTGGCCGTCCGGCTCGGGAGCGGTGAGGACCGGCGCCGGCAGGAGCGGCTCCGGCGGCGAGGGGGGGCCCTGCGCCGCCACCGACGTGCCCATCCCATGAGGGACCTGGACCTTGGCGCCCCCGGCCTCGACCTCGCTCTGGCCGCCGTAGGCCATCACCTTGGCGCCCCCTTCGTCCGCCTTGCGGGCGCGGGTGCGGGCCGCTCCGGCGCCGTCGGGCTTCGAGGTCGCGCGGGTGTTGCCGAGCACGATCTCCACCTCCGGAGAGGGGAGCCTCGCTGAGGCCGCCCGGGCGTCCAGATCCGCCTGCCCCTGGACGATCTCGATCGACTTCTTGGGCGTGCCGCGCAGGGTGGCGCCCGAGCGATGGAGGAAGACCAGCGAATCCTCGGTCAGCGTGAGCCGGGCGCCGTCCAGGAACTGCATCTCCGCCGAGGACTTCTGGTGCGTGCGCACGCCGTCGCGCTCGATCAGCATGTCCCCCTCCTGGGCGCTCTGCCAGGGGATGGGCGAGGGCTGGTCCTCCACCTGCCGCGAGAGCCGGCTGAGGCGCGCCGCCGGCAGGGTCGATTCCGTGGAGGGGATGCGGATGCGCCGTCCGGGAGCGATCCAATGAGGGTCCCGGATGTCGGGATTCAGGCGGTGGATCTCCGTCCATCGCTCGGCGGAGCCCAGGAACTGGGCGGCGATCCCCTCCAGCGTCTCGCCGGGACGGACGGTGTGCCAGCCCGTCCTCTCCGGCGGCGGCAGCGGAGGAGAGGCCGGCCGGCCCTGCGCCAGCAGTCCCACAGGGGCGAGCAACAGGGTGAGGAGGAGGGCGGAAAACGGTCGGTTCATGCGGTGTCTCCAGGCGGCCGCCAGGCGGTCGTTTGAGATCGGGCGTCTGAGCGTCGGGTCGCATCCGTATACTAATCCGCTCTGGAGGCCCGACGTAAGATGCCTGGCACGAAGACGGTTCTGGTGGTGGATGACGAGCCCTCGGTGCTCTTCGCCCTGTCCGAGGGGTTGAGCGACCGGCGGGGCGGGGTGCGCGTGGTCACCGCGGCCAACGGCATCGAGGCGGTCGCGGTGATGGAGGCCGAGCCGGTCGACCTCGTGCTGACCGACCTGCGGATGCCGGACATGGACGGCTTCGAGCTGCTCGCCTTCCTGCGGCGCAACCACCCCTCCGTGCCGGTGATCCTGATGACGGCCCTGGGGAGCTCCGAGACCTCCGCCCGTCTGGCCACCGCCGGCTCCTTCGAGTGCCTGGCCAAGCCGTTCCATCTGCCGGACCTCAAGCGCAAGATCGCCGAGATGCTCGCCCAGCGGGTCAAGGGGCGGGTGGAGAACATCTCCCTCGCCTCTTTCCTCCAGCTTCTGGAGATGGAGCGCAAGACCTGCACGCTCTCCGTCCGCTCCCGCGACCACGAGGTGGTCCACGAGGGGAAGCTCTTCTTCCGCGCCGGCCGGCTGGTCGGCGCGGCCACCGGCGATCTGGAAGGGAAGGCGGCGGCCCTGGAGATCGTCACCTGGGACCACGCCGACATCGAGATCGCGGACGGCTGCCCGCCGGTCGACCCCGAGATCGAGGTCGCCCTGAGCTTCCTGCTGATGGAGGGGATGCGGCTCAAGGACGAGCGCGAGCGGGGGAAGGAGAGCGACCTGACCGGGGAGCTCGACATCGACGCGGCGCTGGCGGAGGCACCCGCCCGGCCGCAGTCGGAGGAGCTGGGCCGCCTGCTCAGCGAGGGGATGCGCGGGGGGAAGGGGATGAAGGGGGTCGATGCGATCCTGCTCGTCGAGCCCGACGGCACCGTGGCCGCCGTGGCCGGCGAAGACCCCGGGGATGCCATGGCCGCCGCCGCGGCCCGCTTCCTGCGCGAGGGAGGACCCCTCCAGGAGGTGCTCGCCACCACCTCCGACCGCTACTGGCTTGCCCGTCCGGTGGGAACGGACGGCCACTTCCTCCTCCTCGTCCTCGACCGCCACCGCGCCAACCTCGCCCGCACCCAGCTCGATCTGGTGGCGATCGAGCGGATGTTGGGGGAGCGGCTGGGGTAGAGAGGCTACGGCAGCACCGGCACGAACCCCGCCTCCGTCTCCTCGACCAGCAGCAGGTGGAAGCCCCGGCGGGGGCCCACGCGCACGAACCCCTCGTAGCCGGTGAAGGACTCCTCGACGCCGAAGGACCAGCGGCCGGTGGTGTTGGCCTTCTCGGCGCGCCAGGTCTCGATGGTCTGGGGATCGAAGCGGCGGGCGATCAGGAAGGCGCCGCCGACGTCCCCCGTCTTCAGGCGGGCCGTCTTGGCCTCGATCACGTCCTCCCGGAATCGCGCCAGGGCCTCGGGGGTGCCGTGCGCCACCCGGCGGGCGAGGTGGAGCGCCCGGCCGTCCTCGCCGAAGGTGGCGAGGTCGAAGAAATCGGTGGTGGGCGCGCCCGTCCGCGGCAGGTCGTGGTGGAGCTTCACCCGGCGCGCGTCGGCCAGCCACTCGATCAGGTACTTCCACTTCGCCGCGCGGTCGCGCTCGCGGAAGAAGGGGGCGAGATCGGCCAGCGCCCAGCGCAGGAAGCGGTAGACCGGATCTTCCGCCAGCAACCCCGAGGCGGCGGGGACGCCCCGCGAGAC
>JAICSG010000977.1 GCA_025937035.1 Thermoanaerobaculia bacterium
CGGACCGTCACCGCGGCCGGCGGACCGTCGACGGTGACCGTCGCGAGGAAATTCCAGCGCCCGAAATTCCGCCGCTGATCGAGGGTGACGGTCTGGGTCGAGGAGGTCTGGCGGCAGGGGCTGGAGATGCAGGCGGTCTCGATCTCCACGGTGGCCGCCGGATTGGCCCCGGCCACGTCGGGCCACCAGAGGGAGACCGAGTAGACGCCGCGCTCGTTGGCGATGAGGGTGAGCTCGGCCGGGGCGGTACCTGCCGCCGGGCGGGCCTGCCAGTAGCGGGCTCCCCAGGGGTCGCGCCGGTTGGCGCAGAAGTCGTTCCCGATGGCCCGCCGCCGTCCCACCTGCCACCCCGTGGGTGTGCTCGCGACGTCGGCCGCCGCGGTCACCACGCGCACCGGCCGGCTGACCGAGTCGCGGCCGTCCCAGAGGAGCAGGAGGCGGTAGTACTCCCAGTCCCAGTAGGGCCCGGGGTCGTCGTGGTTGGGGTTGGCGTCCTGGTGCCCGAGCACGGTGCGCTCGCTGAAGGCGATGCCGTGGCGGACGCCGAGGTCGCGCACCAGCTCGGCCGAGCGCTCGTAGAGGCGGGTGGTGAACGGCGCCGGGTCGTTGCAGATGTCGGCGTGCTCGATGCCGATCGAATCGGCGTTGTTGCCCGGGGTGTGGAAGGCGACGTCGGCCTCGCGCACCATCTGAGTGATGGTGCCGTCGCGGTCCACCAGATAGTGGGAGCTGGCCTCGCGGCCGGGATTCTGCCAGCCGGCGATGACCGCCTCGACGCCCGAGCGTTGCGCGGTGGAGGGGACCGCCAGGGCGTGGATGATCACCCGCCGGATGGGGCGCGGCGTGGGGAGGGCCTGGCAGGTGAGGCTCCCCTGCTGGCCGGGCGTGCAGTAGCGCGAGCGGTGGGCGGCGATGAAGCGGTTGGCCGCGGGGGAATCCGGCGCCGCGGGCGGAGCGGGAGGCGGGACCTGCTCTCCGGCCGGGCGGAGCACGAGTTGGTCGAGCGGCATCCGGACGCCAGGCTCGAGGTCCGGCGGCGCGGAGATGCCGATCTCGGTGAGCCAGGCGAGGTCCCCCTCGCCGAGGGCGCGGCGGATGACGAGGTCCCCCTCGCGCAGGACGTCCTCCAGCCGCTCGCCGGGGAGGGCCACCACCTCGAAGCGCCCGCCGAGCTCGCGGCGGCCAGCGCCGCCGGCGGGACGGGTCAGGAGGTCGAACAGCCCGGCGGGGCCGCCGAGGGCTTGCAGGTCGTCGCGTCGCATCGTTCTCTCCTCAGCTCACCGCCGGCGATGGCGGTTGATAGCGGAAACGGGTGGCCGTCCTGGGCCGCGGCAGGTTGGGCCAGGCCAGGAAGATTGGGGCTCCCGGCTGGAGGCGCTCGACGTCATAGGCGAAATAGCGGTAGAGGTTCTCGCCCTCCTGCCGGCACTCGCCCACCGCGACGTCTCCCACGAACAGCACGGGGGAGAGGGCGCGGATGGGCAGCCCGGAGGAGGTGCGCACCAGGAATTCGACCGCCCCGTGCGCCCGCTTGTCCTCCGTCCCCACCCAGTAGATCCGGGGCTCGCGGTAGACGGCGCGTTTCGCTTCGACGCTGAGGAGCTGGGGGAGCTTCCACAGGCTGTGATCGTCGCGCTGGCTCATGAATCCTTCTCCTCTCTCAGTTAGACGATCTGAATCTGGTCGAAGGCCAGAGGGCGCTTGTCCCCCCGGTTCATCTCGATCAAGACGGCCCGGACCTGGGTGATGTCGAATCCCTTCTTGAGGAAGCAGCTCCCCTTGTAGCGCAGGGTGTTGGGCATCGTCTTGGTGAGATCGAAGTCGGGAACGCCGTTATCCAGGGCAATGAGGTGGTCGAGGTCCTTGCGGTGGAAGGGGCGCGGGAGCCCGCCGATGTCCTTGGAATCGACGAAGGAGACCGTGCCGCTGGCGTCCTCCAGGCCCAGCCGGAAGCCGGTCGCTCCCGGGGGGATCGAGGACCCGTTATAGACCTCCGCGGCGCGGAGCCAGACCTCCTTGTCGGTCATGTCCACCGGCGCGGCGAGCTGGGAGCGGAACCGCCCCGACGTGGTGGTGGACTTCGCCAGCATCCCCGACGTGTTGCCGAAGAAGCTGTTGGTGACGCTGTGGAGGAACGAGACCTGGGTCGCCGTCAGGCCGCCGGACTGGGC
>JAICSG010000649.1 GCA_025937035.1 Thermoanaerobaculia bacterium
CTCCATCCGGTGGCGGAAGCCCTGGTGCCACTGCTCGACCAGGCGGTCCGCTTCGCCAACGACTGCGTGGGCCCCGAGGTCGAAGGGGTGATCGCGGACATGGACCCGGGGGAGGTGATGCTGCTGGAGAACCTCCGCTTCCACGCCGGGGAGGAGAAGAACGATCCCCTCGTCGCCGGGCAGCTCGCGGCCCTGGCGGAGGCCGACGTGGACGACGCCTTCGGCAGCGCCCACCGCGCCCACGCCTCGGTGACCGGGGTGCCCGAGCGGCTCTCCGTCAAGGCGGCGGGCCGGCTGCTGGCGCGCGAGGTGGAGGCCCTCGGCAGGCTGCTGGGGGAGCCCGAGCGGCCGTTCGCCGCCCTGCTCGGCGGCGCCAAGATCGAGGGGAAGATCGACACCCTGGAGAACCTCCTCCCCCGCCTCGACCTGCTGCTGCTGGGCGGCGGCATGGCCAACACCTTCCTGGCCGCCGAGGGGTACGAGCTCGGCGCCTCGCTCTTCGAGCCCGACCGTCTCGACCTCGCCCGCGAGATCCTCTCCCGCGCCAAGGACAAGGGGACCGAGGTGCTGCTGCCGCGCGACCTGGTGGTGACCGACAACCTCGACTCGCCCGGGCGGATCGAGACCGTGCCCGCGGATCGGGTTCCCGCCGGGATGAAGGCGGTGGACGTGGGGCCGGAGACTTGTCTCGCCTTCGCGGCGGCGATCGGCCGCGCCCGCACCCTGTTCTGGAACGGTCCGCTGGGGGTGTTCGAGAAGCCCCCGTTCGACGAGGGGACCCGCGCGGTGGCCCAGGCGCTGGCGGCCTGCCCGGGGTTCTCGGTGATCGGCGGCGGCGAGACGGTGGCGGCGGCCAAGGCGGCCGGCGTGGCGGACAAGATCGGCCACGTCTCGACCGGCGGCGGGGCCTCCCTCGAATTCCTTGCCGGCACGACCCTGCCCGGGGTCGCCGTGCTGGAGAAGAACTCTTCGAAGGAGGGGAAATGAGCGCCGAGCGGCGCCGGCCGCTGATCGCCGCCAACTGGAAGATGAACCTGCTGAAGGCGGACGCGGCGGAGTATTGCCGCGACCTGCGGCGGGGGCTCGCCGCTCCTCCCGAGGTGGACGCCCGGGTGGTGATCTTCCCCTCGTTCCCGCTGATCCCGGTGGTGGCCCGCGAGCTGGTAGACAGCGAGGTCGAGGTCGGCGGCCAGGATCTCCACCCCGAGGAACGGGGGGCGCACACCGGGGACGTCTCGGCTCCCCAGCTCGCCGACGCCGGCTGTGCCTGGGTGCTCTGCGGCCACAGCGAGCGGCGGCAGAACCATGGCGAGAGCGATGAGTGGGTCGGCCTCAAGGTCGCCGCGGCGGCGCGCCATCGCCAGCTCACGCCGCTGATCTGCGTCGGCGAAACGGGCCTCGAGCGCAAGGAGGGGCGGACCCTCGAGGTGCTCGAGCGCCAGCTCCTGGCCGCCCTGGCCGGCGGCCCCGGCCCGTTCGCCCTCGCCTACGAGCCGGTCTGGGCGATCGGCACCGGCGAGACGGCCACCCCCGAGATCGCCCAGGAGGCCCACCGCTACCTGCGCCAGCGGATGGTGGAGGAGCTGGGAGAGGTGGCCGCCGCGGTGGCGCCGATCCTCTACGGCGGCTCGGTGACACCCGACAACGCGGCCGGCCTGATCGCCCAGCCGGACATCGACGGCTTCCTGGTGGGCGGCGCCAGTCTTGACCCGCAGAAATTTCTCGCTATCATTCGGTGTTCCGGCTGAAGGTCTTGCGACCGGCTGGTCTGATTCCACCCGCTAGGGGAGGCTTGGCAACGTGATCTATCTGCTGTACGTACTGCACGTCATCGTCTGCGTGTTCCTGATCCTCGTCGTCCTGTTGCAGCAGGGCAAGGGCGCGGATCTTTCGGTCTTCGGCGGTGGCAGCACCCAGACCGCTTTCGGCGCCCGGGGCGCCACGACGCTGTTGCACAAGCTGACCGTGGCCTCGTTCGTGATCTTCATCCTGACCACCGTCTCGATCGCCCTCTTCAAGGGGGGCGTGGGCGGCACGGTGATGGCGGGCCAAGGCAAGGCGAAGGCCGCCGCGACCAAGACGGCCCCGGCCAAGCCGGCCGCTCCGGCGCCCGCGAAGCCGGCGGCTCCCGCTCCGGCTGCACCCGCGCCAGCGGCACCGGCCAACACCCCGCACTGAGATCGGGGTAGAATCCACCGGTCCGCCGGGTTCTTCTCCGGACGGGCCGCGCAGAGCAGGTTCTTTGAGCCCAAGTGGCGGAATTGGTAGACGCGCACGTTTGAGGGGCGTGTGGGGCAACCCGTGCCGGTTCGAGTCCGGCCTTGGGCACCATCCTTTCTGAAGAAAACCCATCCAGGATCCTTATCCGTCAGCCTTTCTGGCCGTTGAGCCAGCGCTTGATTTTTCTCTGCGCTGGTGAGACGATCCTTGCAAATTACCGGCTGACGAAATCCACGCTCCGCGTGGTGACCCCATAGGAGAGACCTGCAGCAGAGGTCCTGTCGCGCCTTGCGTTGGAGGTCCGGGTCCTGACGGGATTCGGTTTTTTCAGGGAAAGGAGTAGAGGGAGATGGCTCAGCAGGGAACGGTCAAGTGGTTCAACAATGCCAAGGGGTACGGGTTCATTCAGCCCGAGACGGGAGGGGAGGACGTCTTCGTCCACCACACGGCCATCGTCTCCGACGGATTTCGGACGCTCAACCAGGGTGAGAAGGTGAGCTTCGAGATCGTGCAGGGGCCCAAGGGGCTCCAGGCCCGGAACGTCCTGCGCGGCTGAGCCTATCCGCGCCGGGGCGGGAGCTGGCTTCCCGCCCCTCTGAAGCTCTCTCTTCGGCCTCAGGCCTCCGCCGGCCGTACCGTCGCCTTCTCGATCACCACCGCCTCCTGAGGGACGGCCTCGGAGATGCGGCCCGGAGCGGTACGCACCCTGGCGATCCGGTCGACGGTGTCCATCCCCTCGATCACCCGGCCGAAGACGGTGTAGCCCCACCCCTGCGGGTTCTTGCCCGTGTGGTTGAGGAAGCCGTTATCCTTCAGGTTGATGAAGAACTGGGCCGTGGCGCTGTGGGGATCGTTGGTGCGCGCCATGGCGACCGTCCCGCGGTCGTTCCGCAGCCCGTTGTCCGCCTCGTTCGAGACCGGCTGCCGCGTCGACTTCTGCCGCTGCTGGCCGTCGAACCCTCCCCCCTGGATCATGAAATTCGGGATCACCCGGTGGAACAGCGTCCCGTCGTAGAACCCCGCGTTGACGTACGAGAGGAAATTCTCGACAGTCTTGGGAGCCTCCTGGGACGACAGCTCCAGGACGATCGTCCCGTGATTGGTGTCCAGAGCGACGGTCGGATTCGCCATGGCTTTGCC
>JAICSG010001087.1 GCA_025937035.1 Thermoanaerobaculia bacterium
CACCTTGGGATCGCGCGGCGAGAAGACGATCGGCTGCGTCCAGTCCCCCCGGTAGAGGTCCGGATAGGCCAGCGCCGGATCGACCGACCGCGTCTGCATGGTGCGCAGGTCGAGCTTGTCCACCCGGCCGCCGTAGATGATCTGCGGGTCCTTGGGGTCGGGGGCGATCTCGTCGCTCTCGCCCCCCGCGGTGATCTCGCGGAACTCGCTGAGCGTTATGCCGTCGTAGGTGTTGGTGCGGCTGGGGATGCTCGCAGCGCCGGAGTCCTGCTGCGAGCCGTAGACCCAGTAGGGGAACCGGTTGTCGGTGCTCACGTGGTACATCTGGCCGGTCGGCTGGTTGTACCAGGAGCTCCAGGTCTCGCCGCCGTCCACCGACACCACCGTCCCCTGGTCCACCCCCAGGATGCGTCGCTGGGGCGCCTCGGGGTCGATCCAGAGCTGGTGGTAGTCGTCCCCGCCGGGCGCCCCCTTGACCGGCACGAAGGTCTTGCCGCCGTCCTCCGAGCGGTAGACGGCGGTGTTGCAGGCGTAGAGCACGTCGGCGTTGCCCGGCTCCACCGTGATGCCGCCGAAGTACCAGCCGCGCCCCCAGACCCGGTTGTCGCCGCTCGTGTGGGTCCAGGTGGCCCCGGCGTCGTCCGAGCGGTAGACCCCGCCCGCCTCCGGCACGTCCACCATGGCGTAGACCCGCTGCGGCCGGTTGGGAGCCACGGCGAGGCCGATGCGCCCGGGCTTCTCCGGGAAGCCGTGGCCGGTGATCTGGGTCCAGTGATCGCCGCCGTCGGTCGACTTGTAGAGGCCGCCGTTCGGGCCGCTCGACGGCGGATAGATGTGCCAGGGGGTGCGCCGGGTCTGCCAGAGGGCGGCGTAGATCACCTCCGGATTGCCCGGCTCGAAGGCGAGGTCGATGGCGCCGGTATTCTCGTCCTTGTAGAGCACCTTCTGCCAGGTCCTGCCGCCGTCGCGCGAGCGGAACACCCCGCGCTCGGCGTTGGGGCCATAGGGGTGCCCGAGCGCCGCCACGAAGACCACCTCGGGATTCCGGGGGTGGACCAGCACGCGCCCGATCTGCTGGGAGTCCTCGAGGCCGATGTGGGCCCAGGTCCGGCCGCCGTCCGTCGACTTGTACATGCCGTTCCCCTGGGCGATGTCCGAGCGCATGTCCGCCTCGCCGGAGCCGACGTAGATCACCCGTGGATTCGAGGGGGCCACGGCCAGGGCGCCGATCGAGCCGACCGGCTGCGAGTCGAAGATCGGCTGCCAGGTGCGGCCGGCGTCGCGGGTCTCCCAGACGCCGCCGTTGACGCTGCCGAAGTAGAAGTGCTCCGGCTCGCGGGGGACGCCGGTCACCGCCAGCACCCGCCCGCCGCGGAACGGGCCGATCAGGCGCCAGCGGAGGCCCTGGAGCAGGGAGGGATCGACGGCCGCGAAGGCGGTGGAGCTGGCCAGCAGGAGGAGGACAGAGAGCAGACGGCGTAAAGGCATGGACGGTCTCCGTGCGGGAAAAGAAATGCAATCCGTTTGGCGGGCCTCATCATAGACTCTCCCCGACAGGAAGGGAGAGACCGCCATGCGAAAGCCCACCCTCGTCCTTCTCACCCTCGCGCTCACCGCCTCGCCGCTCTACGCCAACCTGGAGCTCCGCTGGCCGCCGGGGGTGGAGGTGAGCGCCTTCGGCTTGGGATTGGAGCCGCGCACGGCCGGGCTCGACCTCCAGCCCGGCCTCCACGTCACCCTGGGCAGCGCGCCCGGCTTCGGCGCCGCCCTCACCACCCAGTGGAACGACACCCTCTCGACCCGCTTCATGGCGAGCTACGCGCGGCCGGAGATCCGGCTCTCGGGGAGCTCCGCGGCCTCGCGCTCCGGCGGGGACGTC
>JAICSG010000808.1 GCA_025937035.1 Thermoanaerobaculia bacterium
CGACGTGACGCCGCTGCTGCGCGAGATCGACGACCGGATGGTGATCATGGGGTCGGGCGACGAGATCCGCCTGCTGTTCCCGGCGGGCGGTCTGCCCGCCGTGCCGGCCGGCTGGACGCGCGACGTCCTGCTGCTCGTGGACGGGTGGGCCAAGGACGCCGACGCCAACACCGCCTTCGGCCAGAGCGTGGAGCCGCTCCCCTTCCACAGTATGAGCCGCTACCCCTATCCCGCGAACGAGCACTTCCCGGACGACGCCGCCCACCGGGCCTGGCGGGAGAAGTACAACACCCGGCCGGGATTGCGGCTGATCCGGGGGTTGCGGGAGCGGTAGCCGTGTTTTCTTCCCGGTGGAGGAGACCGGAATTCCCAATTCTGGCTACGGCCCGTTGACACCGTCTGGAATGGCGGCTAGTCTCGTTTCGTAGCAAGGAGGCTCTGATGGCACAGCCGGCACCTCGTCCACAGGTTCTTCCCGAGCCGGAAGGCGGCCCTTGGCCTGCCCCGGGGGAGTGGACCTACGCCGACTACCGACGCCTCCCCGACGACGGCCGTCGTTACGAGGTCATCCGAGGTTACCTCTACGTGAGCCCAGCCCCTTCGATCATCCACCAGCGTGTTCTGAGCCGACTTTTCTCGTCGCTCAAACGCTTCGTGCTTGACCATAGGCTGGGGGAGGTCTTCTTCGCTCCCGTCGACATCCTGCTCCCTGACGGAATCGCCGAGCCGGTGCAGCCGGACCTGGTCGTCATACGGGCCGGAGAGGAGCCGGGGGACGACGCTCAGAATTTCCAGGGGGTGCCGGCCCTCGTGGTCGAGGTTCTTTCGCCCAGCACCCGGCGGTACGACCTGGGCACCAAGCTCGGTGCCTACCTGGAGGCGGGTCTCCCGGAGGTCTGGTTCGCCGATCCCGTCGCATCGACGATCCGGGTCCACGCCTTGAGCGAGGACCGGAAGCGCTATGTCGAGCTGAGCCATGGCGGCCGGGGGGAGTCGGTCACCTCAAGGGTCCTGCCCGGCCTGCGGATCGCGGTTTCCGAGATCTTCCCCTCCTAAGATTCGCAGGACGCCGGAAGGTCGGTCCAGAGTCCCGCTCCGCCCTTTTAATGGCACAATGACGGCATGGACACGTCACGGGCCCACGATCAGGAAGACGCGCACGCCGCCATCGAGGCGGCCTGCCGCCAGGCCGCGACGGAAGGGAAGCGGGTGGCGGTGGTGTTCGGCGCCAACTGGTGCCCCGACTGCGAGGCCTTCAAGCGCGCCCTCGGCCACCGGCTGGTGGCGCCGATCGTCGATCCCAACTACGTGGTGGTCAAGGTCTCGGTGGGCAACCGCGACCGCAATCTGGACCTCATGGCCGACTACGGCATGAACGTGGGGAGCGGCATCCCCTCGGTGGCCATCCTGGAGCCGGACGGCTCGCTGGTGGTCGCCCAGCGCGACGTCGAGTTCCGCAACGCCAGCGCCCTCCTCTCGGTGGCCGAGATCTCCTCCTTCTTCCAGCGCTGGACGCCCGCGGGCCCCGCGGCGTAGCCCCTTGCAGGCCCCCCGGAGCCCAAACCGGGGTAGACTCGTTTACATCTCCGTTACCGGAGATCCCTACCTCTACAGGAGGCGCGATCCGCCATGACCGAGCCCCAGCCGCATCACGATCCGCTCGTCCGTATCGAATGCCAGTGGTGCAAGAGCATGAACGAAGGGACGGCGCTGACCTGCCGGTCGTGCGGCGCGCCGCTCGACGCCAAGGACATGGTCAGCGACTCGGGCTGGCGCGAGGCGCCGCGCCTGCGCGACATGACCGAGTTCCAGTTCGGCGCCAGCACCTGCCAGGTGGAAGGGGAGATCGTCCCCGTGGCCGAGATCAACCTGGGGTCCGGAGACTCGGTCTTCTTCGAGCACCATGTGCTGCTCTGGAAGGACGACCCGACCCGGATGAGCGTCCTCCCCCTGACCGGCGGCGTCAAGCGGGCCCTCGCCGGCATGCCGTTCATCATCAGCGTCGCCCACGGCCCCGGTCGCATCGCCTTCTCTCGCGACGCCACCGGTGAGCTGGTGGTGCTGCCGATCCACCCCGGCCAGGAGCTCGACGTGCGCGAGCACGCCTTCCTGGTCTGCTCCCACACCATCGACTACAACTTCGTGCGGATCAAGGGTCTGCGCAACATCCTGTTCGGCGGCCAGGGGATGTTCATGGACCGCTTCATCGCCAATCAGGCCCAGGGCATCCTGCTGCTGCACGGCTACGGCAACGTCTTCCAGCGGAATCTCAAGCCCGGGGAGAGCATCCTGGTCGAGCCCGGGGCCTTCCTCTACAAGGACGCCTCGGTGGGCATGGAGGTCGAGCCCATCAAGCTCACCAGCGGCTTCTTCGGCGGCACCAGCATGAACCTCGCCCGCATGACCGGCCCCGGCCGCGTCGGCATCCAGTCCATGTACGTCCACCACGCCACGGAGTAGGGGGAGAGCGCGATGACCAACCTCGATCCCACCTCCCCTCTGGCCTCCGCCTCCTCCTCGGGGCGCGCCTACACCTGCTCCTGGTGCGGCACGGCGAGCGACGGCAGCTCCCTCTCCTGCCAGGCCTGCGGCGCGGCGGTCGACGTCAAGTCGGTGGTCAGCCGCTCCGGCTGGTCCGAGTTGCCGGGCCGCCGCGACATGGCCAAGCTCCAGTTTGGAAACTCTTACTGTCAGGTCGAAGGGACTTACGTGCCGGTGGCGGACATGA
>JAICSG010001191.1 GCA_025937035.1 Thermoanaerobaculia bacterium
CATCGAGCGCGCGGCCGTCTCCAATTTCGATGATGGTCTGTATGGCGGCCGCGAGGTCGCGGCCGTCGTGCGAAAGCACCGGTGTTCGAGTGCCGATCTGCGAATGTCGCGCGGGAGCGTCGGAATCGGCGCGGAAGTGATCGTAGAAGCGCCAGGAGCGGATCTCCTCGCGTAAAGCCAGGACCTCCGGCGCTCTCTGCGGGTCCGCGACCTGGGTGAAGAGGCTGTCGAACGAGGCTAGGTGCTGCGTGAGGACCTGCCACTGCCGGCCCTCGCGGCTGCGCACGAGCGACGCTCGCCGGTCGATCAGGAGTGAGGCCGGCCGCGGGTTGGGTCCCCCCCAGATGCATTCGCGCTTGATCTCGGGGTCCTTCCGGAAGGCCGAGCTGCTGGGGGTGGGCAGCCCCAGGTCGATGGAATAGCTCAGCTCGTCGCCGCCGAAGCCGAGCCGGAGGCTGACGCGGTCCTGGCGCGGACCGCCCTGGACGGGCACCTCGCGGGAGCGCATGCCGCGGGAGATCGTTTCGGGGCCGGCCCAGAGGGTGGAGGCCAGGCCGCCCTCACGGGCGAGCGAGGCCACCACACCGCCCTGCGCCGTCTCGGCCAGCAGACGCAGGGCGCGGTAGAGATTGGATTTGCCGCTGGCGTTCGGGCCCCGGATGAGATTCAGCGGGCCCAGCGGCACGATCAGTTGGCGCAGCGAGCGGTAGCCCGCGACCGCCAGGGTACGGATCATCGGGAGCGCCGCGCGCCTACACCCCCCGCGCCGGCATGTACATCGGCCCGAAGCAGAGCGGCTGGTAGCTCGCGTCGGTGCCGGAGCCGGTGTAGTGCGGGGTCCAGCCGGAGACGTCCTGGAAGAGGCGGATGGCCCGGATGGTGCGGTCGGCGCAGAGGTCGAACCAGTGGTGCGTCCCCTTCGGCACCCGGATCATGTCCCCCTTCACGACCTCGATGCTGAACACCGGGCCCTCATTCTTCGGGTGGACGTGGAACAGGCCCCGGCCGTGGACGATGAAGCGGACCTCGTCCTCGTCGTGCCAATGCTCCTTGTTGAACTTGTTGAGCATAGGCTCGAGGTTGGGGGTCTCCGGCTTGATGTTGATCACGTCGGCGGTGACGTAGCCTCCCTCGGCCATCAGCTCGCGGATGGGCTCGTCGTAGGCGGCCAGGATCTCCTGGTCGTTGGCGTTCTCCGGTAGCTGGTCGGAGCCCTCGAAGCGGCGGTACCAGATGCCGAACGGCGCCAGGAAGGCGCTGATCTCGCCCGCGTCGGTCAGGGTCTTCTCGGTGTCACGCAAAGTCACGGTCGCCATGGTTTCATCTCCTTCTCGATCGTGATTCTAACCGGTATAGGGGTGGAACGCGGTACGCCGCGCCGCGAGCTCGAAGAGAAACTCGAAGATCTCGACGTGCCGCTTCGCCTCGGCGAGCGAGCCTCCCCAGGTGTAGAGCCCGTGCCCGGCGAGGAGGAACCCTCTCTTCTCAGGGTGCCCGGCGAGGAGCTTCGCGACCTCTTCGGCCAGCCGCGGGATGTCCTGGGAGTTGGCGAAGATGGGCACGAAGACCTCCGCCTCGTGGGTGGTGACGCCGCTCAGGCCCTTGAGCATCTCGTAGCCGCGGAGGGTGAAGCCCCCCTGTTCTAC
>JAICSG010000220.1 GCA_025937035.1 Thermoanaerobaculia bacterium
CCGAGATGAACTGGTCGATGATGATCTGCGCGCCGTTGGCGAAGTCGCCGAACTGCGCCTCCCAGCAGACCAGCGCCTCGGGGAAGTCGCGGCTGATGCCGTACTCGAAGCCGAGCACCGCCTGCTCGGAGAGCATCGAGTCGTAGACCTCGAAGCGGGCCTGGCCCCCGGCCACGTGCTGGAGCGGGGTGTATTCGGAGGCGTTCTCGATGTCGATCAGCACCGAGTGGCGCTGGTTGAAGGTGCCGCGGCGGCTGTCCTGCCCGGAGAGGCGGACCGGCGTGCCGGCCTTCACCAGAGAGCCGAAGGCGAGCGCCTCCGCCATCCCGTAATCGACCGGCCGCTTGCCGGTCCCCATCTCGGCCCGCTGGGCGAGCAGGGCCTGGATCTTCTTATGGACGTGGAACCCCTCGGGCGCGGTGGTGAGGGGGACGGTCAGCGCGGCGATCTCTTCCGCGGAAAGCCCGGTCCGTACCTCGTACTCCGGCTTCCACCACCCGCCGTTGTAGCGGTCCCAGTAGGCGGGCAGGGTACGCATGGTCGGCTTCTTCTCCAGCGCCGCGGCCGCCTTGTGGGCGGCGTCGAGCTCGGCGCGGATCGCCTCCATCCGGTGCTCCGCCTCGGCTTCCGGCACGCCGGTGGCGCGGGCGTAGAGCTTCCAGAGCGGCGGATGGGCCGCGATCTTCTTGTAGAGAAGCGGCTGGGTGATCGTCGGGTCGTCCACCTCGCTGTGGCCGTGCCGGCGGTAGCCGATGATGTCCACCACCACGTCGCTCTTGAAGGCGAAGCGGTAGTCGACCGCCATCCGGGCCACCCATGCCACCGCGTCCGGGTCCTCGCCGTTGACGTGGAAGATCGGCACCGGCAGCCGCCGCGCCACGTCCGAGGCGAAGCGGGAGGAGTGGAGCGCCTTCGGCTCGGTGGTGAAGCCGATCATGTTGTTCACGATCACGTGCACCGTGCCCCCCACCCGGTAGCCGTGGAGGTCGGCCATGTTCAGCGTCTCGGCGAGGATCCCCTGGCCGGCGAAGGCGGCGTCGCCGTGGAGCACGATGGGGAAGACCTTCTCGTGCCGCCTGTCGTCGTCGAGCCGCACCTGCTTGGCCCGCACGCGGCCGAGCGCCACCGGGTCCACCGCCTCCAGATGGCTGGGGTTGGAGACCAGGTGGATGTTGACCTTGTGGCCGTCCGGCCCGGTGTAGTCGCCGGTGGCGCCCATGTGGTACTTGACGTCGCCGCCGCCGAAGGTGCTGCGCGGATCGACGTCCTCGAAGCCGGCGAGGATCTCGGCCGGCGAGCGGCCGACGGTGTGCACCATCACGTTCAGCCGGCCGCGGTGGCTCATCGCGATCACCACCTGCTGGGTCCGGTGCTCAGTGGCGCCCTGGAGCATCTGGTCGAGCGCGGGGAGCAGGGCCTCGACCCCTTCGATCGAGAAGCGCTTGGTGCCGAGATAGCGGGCCTGGAGGAACTGCTCGAAAGTCTCGCCGCGGGTGAGGAGGTCCAGGATGCGCCGCTGATCGAAGCCCGGCGCCTCCCCCTCCATCCGCTCCTCGATCCAGCGCCGGCGCTCGGGATCGGGGATATGCATGAATTCGACGCCGATGGTGCCGCAGTAGTGGCGGCGGGCGAAGTCGGCGGTCGCGGGGTCCGAATCCTCGAGGCCGGGCTGGGCCTCGGGCTCGATCCGGTTCATCGGGTCCAGATCCGCCAGCAGATAGCCCAGCCGGCGGTAGTTGTTCAAAGTTTTCTCGTCCAGCGCGGCGGGGCGCTCGGACGGTACAGTCGCGGTTGGGGCGATGGTCTCCATAGCCCTCCGAGGATACCGCACTTGGCAAGAGGGGCGCGGCCCGGGCACCCCGGACCGCGCCTTTTGAGATCCGCTACGGGCAGGTCGCGAAGGCGCCTGTATCCGTGATGGTGCGGAAGGTCTGGTTGAGCGGGTTGCTGTAGGTCTTCACCTGGCCGGTCTGGGTGTCGGTCACGGTGAGGTCGACCTTCTGGTTGGTCAGGCCGGCGGCGAAGAACCAGTAGCGGTTGTTCACGCCGCAGGCGTTGAGGACCTTGGCGACCACCTCCACGTTGCCCGCGTCGAAGAACCAGAAGTAGCCGCTGTCGCCGGTGAGGGTCACCGCGGTGCCGGTGCCGCTGGCGGTCGCGGTCTGCCAGTTGGCGGTCACCTTGAAGCGGCCGTTGTTGAGGCAGAGGGTGTTGCCGCCCGCCACGCAGGCCGCCGTAGCCTCGAAGGCTCCGAGGTCACAGGTGGTGCCACCCGGCCGCCGGGCGCCCCGCTGATCGGTCGCCTCGCAGGTGCCGGTGCCCGAGCCGGGCGGTGCCGGGTTGCCGGCGTCGAGGGCCGGGCTGCCAGTGAGGAGCGCCTGGGTCGGGGTGGGGCCGCCGTTCCCGGCCAGGGGGCCGAGCTTGGGATCGATCGGGCTCGCCGCCGTCCCCACCTTGTCGTGGTTGGCGGCCGAGGGGCCCACGCAGTCGGTGCCGTTGCCGATCAGGTCATAGGAGGTGTCGATGGCGCCGCCGCAGTCCGGGCCCGCCGGGGCGGTGTTGCCGGCGATGATCGAGTTGGTGACCTTCGGGGAGACGCCGATGAACAGGGAGGTCTCGACGAGGAGGCCGCCCCCCTTCACCGCCGCCGTGTTGCCCGCGATGGTGGCGTTGTTGACCGTCACCCGGCTGTTGTTGAAGACGTAGAGGCCGCCGCCGAGATCCGCGGTCGAGCGGTTGCCGGAGATCGTGACGTTGGTGAGGCTGACGTCCCCGCCGACGGCGAGGCCGCCCCCCGATCCCTGGGCCGTGTTGCCCGAGATCGTGCTGTCGGCGAGGGTGAGCGAGGCGCTGTTGCCGTCCGAGACGAGGGCGCCGCCCAGACCCGGCCCGGCCGTCCCCGCCACGCTGGAATTGCCGGTGAGGATCGCGCGCAGGAGAGTGAGGTCACCCTGGTTGTGGATGGCGCCGCCCGCGCCGGGGGACCGGCCGTTGCGCAGCGTCAGATCCTGGATCTGGGCCGTCACCCCGCCGGGGATGAAGAAGATGCCGCCCACGGCGCCGCCGTCGATGATCGTGCGGCCCGCGCCGTCGCCGATCAGGACGGTGTCCCCCTGGATCTGGAGATTGCCGTTGGCGGGGCCCGAGGCCGTCAGGGTGTAGGTCCCCGCGTGCAGGAGGATGACGTCCTCGCCGGGATTCTGGTTGGCGGCCGTGATCGCCTCGCGCAGCGAGCAGTCGGAGTCGCAGGCGCCGTCGTTGGTGTCGGCGGTCTTGTTGGGGATGTAGATCGCCGCATGGAGGGCGGCCGGTACGGTCAGCGCGAGAAACAGCGCTGGAGCCAGACGTCGGACAGACAGAGACATGATGGTTGCTCCTTCAGGGAAGCTTCATTCGATTTTGTTGCGCGGAAGGTCCGGACTTGCGCGCTGTTTTTTCGTGGCCTCAAAGCCGCTTTGTTGCCGTGTTCCTATCGTTTGTACGCAGGGGCGGCTCCGAGTGTCTAGGGAATCGGACAGGAAGGGCCGGTGCTAGACTCCACCCCCGTCCGGCCCGGCGGCCGGTCTAATTCTGGAGCCCGATCCATGACCCGACTGACGCGACGGCTGGCGAGGCCGTTCCCCATACTCCTGATCCTCCTCTCCCTCCTGCTGCCCGCCGCGGCGCAGGTCGCCCCCACGCCCCGCCCGCTGGAGCCGGCGGCGACCGGGGGCTTGCCGGACGTCGACCGCGCCCTGGCCAAGCTGTCGGCCAACAAGCGGCTGCTGGTGATCGGCGCCCATCCGGACGACGAGGACACCTCCCTCATCGCCCTCGTCTCCCGGGGCCTGGGCGGCGAGGCCGCCTATATGGCGCTCAGCCGGGGCGAGGGGGGGCAGAACGTGATCGGCCCGGAGCTCGGGGTCTCCCTCGGCCTCCTGCGCACCCGCGAGCTGCTGGCGGCCCGCGCCGTCGACGGCGGCCGGCAGTACTTCTCGCGCGCCTACGACTTCGGCTTCACCCGCTCGCTCGACGAGACCCTCCGCCTCTGGCCCAAGGACCTGCTGGTGGAGGACATCGTCCGGATCATCCGCCGCTTCAAGCCGCAGGTGGTGGTCTCGGTCTTCCCCGGCGTCCCCTCCCCGACCCACGGCCAGCACCAGGCCGCCGGGGTGAGCGCCTTCGCCGCCTTCCCCCTGGCGGGCGATCCACAAGCTCTGCCGGAGCTGGCGGCCGAGGGGCTGCCCCCCTGGACCCCGCAGGCGCTCTACCGCTCGACCTACTTCGATCCCAACGCCAGCACCATCACCCTGCCCACCAGCGGCATCGACCCCATCGCGGGCAAGTCGATCTACCAGCTCGCCATGGCCAGCCGCAGCATGCACCGCTCGCAGGACATGGGGCAGATCCAGCGCCTCGGCCCCCAGCAGACCCGGGTCGCCTGGGTGCAGGGGGGCGAGGGGAAAGAGGCCAGGAATCTCTTCGACGGGATCGACACCCGGCTCTCCTCGCTGGCGGCCACGGTCGCCGACGCCGGCCGCCGCAAGAGCGTGCAGGACCGCCTGGACGCCGTGCAGGCCACGGCCGAGAAGACCCGGGCCGCCTTGACCCCGGCGCGGCTCGACGCGGCGGTGCCGGCCTTCCTCGACATGCTCAAGAATCTCCAGGGGGCGCGGGCCGCGCTGGCCCCCGAGGACCTCCAGGCGCGCGAGCTCCTGGACGAGAAGATCGAGGTCGCCGCGGCCGGCCTCGCCGCCGCCTCCGGGGTCGCCGTGGACGCCACCTCCCCCGAGGAGGAGCTGACGGCCGGCGAGACCTTCCCCGTCCAGGCCTCGCTCTGGAACGGCGGCGGCCACGCCATCTCCGGCGCCACGGTGGCCCTGGTGCCCGCTCCGGAATGGGGCGGCCAGCCGGTGCCCGGCGAGGCCAGGGAGCTGGCCGCGGGCGCGCTCGGCACCTGGGGCCTCAAGCCCGCCGTGCCGGCCTCGGCGCCGCCCACGGTCCCCTACTTCCTTCGCAAGCCGTTGAAGGGGGCGATCTATGACTGGTCCGCGGCCCTGCCGGCCGAGCGCGGAGAGCCCTTCGGCCCGCCGCCGCTCACCGCCCGCTTCAGCTTCACGATGGACGGCGTGCCGGTCACCCTCGACCGCGAGGTGGTCCATCTCCACCGGGATCAGTCGAGCGGCGAGGTGCGCCGGCCGCTCCGCGTGGTGCCCGCGGTCGAGGTGGGGGCGGCGGACGACCTCCTGGTCTGGCCGCTCCAGAGCCGCGAGCCCCGGCGGCTCCGGGTGCGGCTGGTCTCGCACGCCAAGTCCCCCGTCCGCGGCCGGCTGGAGGCCCGCGGCGACGCGGACGGGCCCACCGCCGCGCCCAAGCCGTTCGCCCTGGAGGCCGCCAACGAGCCGCTCGACCTGGAGCTGGTGCTCACCGCCCCCAAGACCCTCAAGCCCGGCCGCGAGACGATGGAGCTGGCGGCGGTGCTGGACGACGGCCGCCGGTTCGACCTCGCGGTGCCGGTGATCGACTACCCCCACATCCGCGCCACCCCGCGGCCGGTGCCGGCCCGGCTGGAGGTGCAGACCGCCGACCTCCGCCTGCCGCCGCTCAAGCGGGTGGGCTACGTGCTGGGGGCCTCGGACCGGGTGCCCGGCTTCCTGCGTCAGATCGGGGTGCCGCTGGAGATGCTCGGCGACGAGCAGCTCGTCTCGGGGGACCTCGGCCGCTACGACGCCATCGTGATCGGCAGCCGCGCCTACGAGATCGATCCGGTGCTCGTGCGGGCCAACCGCCGGCTGCTCGATTATGTTCGGAATGGCGGCACGGTGATCGTCCAGTATCAGCAGACCGGGTATTTCGACGGCAAGATGGCCCCGTTCCCGCTGACCACCGAGCGGGAGCGGGTGACGGACGAGACGGCCGCGGTGACCCTGCTCGACCCGGCCAGCCCGGTCTTCAACACCCCCAACAAGATCGGCCCCGCCGACTGGGAGGGGTGGATCCAGGAGCGCGGGCTGATGTTCGCCCACACCTGGGACCCCGCCTTCACGCCCCTGCTCTCCATGAAGGACCCGGACACCCCGGACCTCCGCGGCAGCCTGCTGGTGGCGAAGGCCGGCAAGGGGGTCTACGTCTACACCGGCCTCGCCCTCTTCCGCCAGCTCCCGGCCGGGGTGCCGGGGGCCTATAGGCTGTTCGCGAACTTATTGGGATTGAGGGGCACGCCACTGTAGAGACGCCCCGTGGGGCGTCTCCTGGCTCCCGCTCGCAATAACGGATCCGATCTCCTCCCTGGCTCAGAGACGCCCCACGGGGCGTCTCTACAGTGGGGGGGACCCGCGGGTGCAGACCGGATAAGATCCCACCGACCTATGAAGCTCCTCACCCCTCTCTTCCTCCTCCTCGCCGTCCTCGCGGCGGGCTGCGGCGACGGCCGGACCCCGGTGGTGGTCTACTCCCCGCACGGGCGCGACCTGCTGCTGCTGATGGAGAGGAGCTTCGAGGCGAAGCACCCGGAGATCGACGTCCGCTGGCTCGACATGGGCTCGCAGGAGGTCTACGACCGGGTGCGGACCGAGGCCCCCAATCCGCAGGGGGACGTCTGGTTCGGCGGCCCGCAGTCGATCTTCTCGCGCGGCGTGGCCGAGGGGCTGCTCACCCCCTTCCGGCCGAGTTGGGCGGACGCCGTGCCGCCCAGCAGCCGCCTGGGCGCGGACTACTACTTCGGCTCCTACCGCACGGCGCCGGTGCTGGTCTACAACTCCCAGGCGGTCAAGCGC
>JAICSG010000388.1 GCA_025937035.1 Thermoanaerobaculia bacterium
ACGCCTTCTACATCAACATCCCCATCGGCGTGCTGAACCTCTTCCTGGTCAGCCGCTTCGTGCACGACCCGCCGTACCTGGTGCGCGAGAAGGGGAAGGTCGACTGGGCCGGCCTGGCGCTGATGGCGGTCGGCCTCGGCTCGCTCCAGCTCATGCTGGAGAAAGGGCAACAGGAGGACTGGCTCAGCTCGCGCCTGATCGTGACCCTGCTCGTCCTGGCGGTCGCGGGGCTCGCGCTCTTCGTCTGGCGGGAGCTGACGGTGGACCGGCCGGTGGTCGATCTGCGGCTGCTCGGCAATTCGACCTTCACCTCCGCCACCGTGCTCGGCGGCGTGCTCGGCATGGGGCTCTACGCCAGCCTCTTCCTGGTCCCCGTGTTCCTGCAGAATCTGCTGGGCTACCCGGCGATGGACTCCGGGCTGGCGCTGATGCCGCGGAGCCTCGCGATGGTGGTGCTGATGCCGGTCGGCGGGCTGCTCTACAACCGGGTCGGCGCGCGGGCGCTGGTCGGCTCGGGGCTGCTGGTGAGCATCTTCTCGTTCTGGCAGCTCTCGCACCTGACGGCGGACATGGGCTTCTGGGACATCTTCTTCCCCCAGCTCTGGCAGGGGGTGGGGTTCAGCCTGGTTTTCGTGGCTCTCAGCACGGCGGCCCTGGGGAGGATCCCGAAGCCGAAGCTCACCGCCGCCACCGGCCTCTACAACGTCGTCCGCCAGGTGTGCGGCAGCATCGGCGTCGCCATCGCGGCCACCCTGCTGGCGCGCGACAGCTTCCGCTACCGCGCGGTGCTGGGGGAGCACGTCTCGATGATGAACGAGCCCACCCGCCAGTGGCTGAGCCAGGTCACGGCCGGTATGATGCGGCAGGGGGCCGACCGCTTCACGGCGGCGCGGCGCGCCCTGGAGCTGCTCGATCTCGACGTGACCAAACAGGCGGCGGTGCTGGCCTACAACCACGTCTTCCTGCTCATCACGATACTCTTCGCCCTGGGGGCTCCCCTGGTGCTGTTGCTCCGGCGCGGCAAGGCGAGCGGGGGGCATGTGGAGATGGCGGTCGAGTAGAGAGGACGCCGGCCGTCGCCGCCAGGAGACACTCTCCGCGGTTCCTCCTGGAGCCGCCCCCCGGCACCCGATTTGCTGAAGCGATCGCCGGCACACGAAAGGAGGCCGTGGTGAGCGGAAGAACCTGGCGGACGTTCGGAGCGTTGGCGTTGGGCGCGAGCGTTCTCGGCGCGGTGCAACCCCGTCCGGCCCCCCTGCCCGAGATCGGCGCCTCGATCGACGTCCGCGTGGTGAACGTGGAGGCGGTGGTCACCGATCGCAGGGGAGAGCGGATCGAGGGGCTCAAGGCCGGCGACTTCCGGCTGCTGGTGGACGGCCGCGAGGTCCCCATCGACTACTTCACGGAGGTCCGAAGCGGGCAGGCGGTGGCCGGCCCTGGCGCGGAGCCCGCCCTTCCCGCGGCCTCGGCCGCGACGCCGGCCCCGGCCTCGCCGGTCCCCGCCGGCCCGGTGGGGATGAGCTATCTGGTCTTCATCGACGAGTCGTTCTCCGTGGCCTCCCAGCGGGACTATCTGCTGACCCGGCTGGAGAACGACCTGCAGAGGATCGGGCCCGAGGACCGCATGGCGGTGGTGGCCTTCGACGGCCGCAAGCTCGACCTGCTGAGCGACTGGACCGGCGATCGTGACGTCCTGCGGCGGACCTTTCAGAACGCCCGCGCGCGGCCATCCCAGGGCGTCCGTCGTCTGGTGGACCGCCGGCAGGACGAAGAGGATCAGGCCCTGAGCCCGGCGGGGCTGCTCGTGGAGCCGCCCTATCTTTACGCGGAGGTCCGGAACGCCGCGGAGGCCGCGGCGGCGGCCATGCGCGGGATCTCGGCGCCGCCGGGGCGCAAGGCTTTCCTGCTGCTCACCAGCGGCTGGGCGCCGCTCTCGCCCTATGGCGTGGATACGACGGCGTTCGGGGGGCTCCCCAGCGCGGCCGATCTGGCCACCGCCTCCGACGTGTTCGAGCCGGTCACGGGCACCGCGAACCTCCTGGGCTATACGATCTATCCCGTGATCACCCCGACGGCGGTGGCGGAGACCAACTGGGCCGACGCGTCGAAGGCCTCGCCGACGCCCCTCGCGGAGATCGGCCTCATCTCCAGCTCCTGGGATCTCGGCGTCAACGAGACCGTGAATTATGTCGCCCACGAGACCGGCGGGGTGCCGATCTTCAACTCCTTGCGGCAAAGCGCGCTGGCGCGGGTTGAGAAGGACACGCGCTCCTACTACTGGCTGGGCTTCACCCCCGAGTGGCACGCCGACGGCCGGAACCATCAGATCCGGGTGGAGGTGCGGCGCCCGGGCCTGGAGGTGCGCAGCCGCAGCGGCTACGCCGACCTCTCCAAATTCGCCCAGGCCTCGCTCCGGACCGACAATCTTCTGCTGTTCGGCAACGGGCAGGACGTCCGGCCGATCCAGGTCGAGACCGGGACGCCGCGGCGGACCGGGCTGCTGTCGATCGAGCTGCCGGTGACGCTCCTCCTGCCGGCGGACCTGCTGACGCCGCTGCCGGTCGAGGGCGGATACGAGCTGCGGGCCCAGCTCTCGATGACCAGCCTCGATCGCTGGGGCGGCAAGACCGAGCACCGCGACCTGCAGCTCCGGCTGAAGCTCCCCGCTGTACCCAGGCCCGGAGACTTCGCCCGCTACCGGACCCGCTTCAAGCTGCGGAAGCTCGACCAGCACCTGGTCTTCGCGGTCCAGGACGAGGTCGGCGATGGCGCCGGGCGGGCGGAGGTCGACTTCAAGCCGTAGCCTGTGTCACGCCGGCACACGAAAGGAGGCCGCGGTGAGCGGAAGGACCTGGCGGACGTTCGGAGCGTTGGCGTTGGGCGCGATCGCGCTCGGCGCGCAGACCCCTCCGGCACCCCTGCCCGAGATCGGCGCCTCGATCGACGTCCGCGTGGTGAACGTGGAGGCGGTCGTCACCGATCGGAGAGGGAACCGGATCGAGGGGCTCAAGCCCGCCGATTTCCGGCTGCTGGTGGACGGCCGCGAGGCCCCCATCGACTACTTCACCGAGGTCCGGGGCGGAGAGGCGGTGGCGAGCCCGGCTGTCGAGACCGCCCCGGCCGCCCCCGGAGCCGCCCCGCCGCCGACCGCGCCGGCCCCCTTCGGACCGGTGGGGATGAGCTATCTGGTCTTCATCGACGAATCGTCCCTCATCGCCGCGCATCGGGACAATATGCTCGAGCGGCTGGAGAACGACCTGCGGATCGGTCCCGAGGACCGCATGGCGATCATCGTCTTCGACGGCCACAAGCTCGACCTGCTGAGCGACTGGACGGGGGACCACGACACCCTGCGGCGGACCTTGCAGGCCGCCCTTCTCCGGCCGGCCATGGGCATCAGGCGACTGGTGGCTCGCCAAACCGGAGGCGAGGGGTGGCTGGATCTCTTCTCGGAGACCCAGAGCGGGGCGAATGCCGTGATGGCGGCAATGCGCGGGCTCTCCATGCCGCCCGGGCGCAAGGCTCTTCTGCTGCTCACCGGCGGCTGGACAGCGCTCCCGCGCCATCCACAGGCCCCGCCGCCCCCGCGCGGTGACCTGCCGAGCGTCGTTTCCGTTCCGGCCGCCGTCCCCGACCCGTTCGAGCCGGTCACGGCCACCGCGAACCTCCTGGGCTATACGATCTACCCCGTCTATCCCCCGATGCCAGTCGCGGAAACGAGCTGGGCCGACGCGTCGTCGGCAATGGGGCCGACGCCGCTCGCGGATCTCGGCTTCATCTCCACCCCTTGGGATTTCGATGTCCGGGAGACCCTGGGGTACATGGCCCGCGAGACCGGAGGGAGACCGGTCGTCAATTCCTGGCGGCAGAGCGCGCTCGCGCGGGTGGAGAAGGACACGCGTTCCTATTACTGGCTGAGCTTCACCCCCGAGTGGCGCGCCGACGGCCGGAGCCATCAGATCCGGGTGGAGGTGCGGCGGGGCGGCCTCCGGGTGCGCAGCCGCAGCGGCTTCGCCGACCTCTCCGCGGCCACGCAGGCGTCGCTCAGGAGAGAGAGCCGGCTGCTGTTCGGCAACGGGCGGGACGTCCGGCAGATCCGGGTCGAAGCCGGAGCTCCGCGGCGGGCCGGCATCGGGTCGATCGAGCTGCCGGTGACGATCATCCTTCCGGCGGACCTGCTGACGCCGCTGCCGGTCAAGGGAGGATACGAGCTGCGGGCCCGGCTTTCGATGACGAGCGTCGACCGCTGGGGGGAAGCCAAAGCGAGCCTGGCGCTCCGGCTGAAGCTTCCTGCCTTGCCAGCCCCCGGCGGTCTCGCCCGCTACAAGACCCAGATCAAGCTGAAGAAGGATGACCAGCAACTGGTCTTCTTCGTCCAGGACGAGGTCGGGGAAGGCCAGGGGCGGGCGGAGGTCGATTTCAAGCCCTAGCCTGCGTCACGCCGGTCCGCACCGGAGGGACGGTACAATCCGCTCCATGGAGCTGATCGCCACCCACCTCGGCGCGGACTTCGACGCCTTCGCGGCGGCGCTGGTCGCGCGCCGGCTGCACCCGGAGGCGAGGCTCTTCTTCCCGGGCTCGCGCGAGGGGTCGGTGCGCCGGATGATCGAGGCGCGGGGCATCGAGGTGCCCGAGGTGAGGCCGAGGGAGATCGATCCCGCGGCGCTCGAGAGGGTGATCCTCTGCGACATCCGGCAGCGGGACCGCGTCGGCATCGTGGCCGACTGGCTGGCAGAGAATCCAAAGATCGAGGTCTGGGCCTACGACCACCACCCGGCCTCGTCGTCGGACCTGGAGCTCACCGGGGGTATCGTCGACCCGGAGGCGGGCTCGACCGCGACCCTCCTGGCCGAGGAGCTGAGGCGGCGCG
>JAICSG010000583.1 GCA_025937035.1 Thermoanaerobaculia bacterium
AGCACCTTCTTGGTCAGCCCCTTGCGGATCGTGGTGATGAAGCGGTCCTGCTGCAGCATCTCGCGCGAGACGTTGAGCTGGAGGTCGGGCGAATCGACCACGCCACGCACGAAGCGGAGATAGTGGGGGAGCAGGTCCTCGCACTTCTCCATGATCTGGATGCGCTTCACGTAGAGCTGGAGCCCCGGCTTCGAGGCCACGTAGTAAAGGTCGTACGGCGCCTGCGAGGGGATGAAGAGCAGGGCCTGGTACTCGATCCGCCCCTCGGCCCGGTAGGGGATGGTCTTGAGCGGCTCGGTCCAGTCGTGGGAGATGTGGCGGTAGAACTCCTTGTACTCCTCCTCAGTGACCTCGGACTGCGGCCGGGTCCAGATCGGCTTCATCGAGTTGAGGACCTTCTCCTCCAGCGGCATCTCGGGCTTCTCGCCCGTCTCCTTCTCCTTGGCGAGGTCCTCGATCTCGGGGTCCTTCTCCGCCTTGAGGACGATCGGATAGCTGACGAAGTCCGAATAGCGGCGGACGATGCGGCTGATCACCCAGCGGTCCGAGAAGTCGTCGACGCCGTTGTCCTTGTCCTCGGGCTTGAGGTGGAGGGTGATGGTGGTGCCGCGGCCCGGCTTCTCGGCATCCTCGATGGTGTAGGTGCCGTCCCCCGTCGACTCCCAGCGGGTGGCGGCCGTCTCGCCGGCCCGGCGGGTGACCAGGGTCACGCGGTCGGCGGCCATGAACGAGGAGTAGAAGCCGACGCCGAACTGGCCGATCATCTCGGCGATAGTCTCCTTAGACTCCCCCTGCTTCAGCCGCTCGACCATCTCCCGGGTGCCCGACTTGGCGATCGTGCCGATGTTGGCGATCACCTCCTCGCGGCTCATGCCGATGCCGTTGTCGGAGATGGTGAGGGTGCGGTTCTTGCGGTCGGCGTCGATGCGGATCTCCAGCGTCTCGTCGCCAGCCAGCAACTCGGGGTTGGTCAGCGCCTCGAAGCGGAGCCGGTCGAGGGCGTCGGACGCGTTCGAGATCAGCTCGCGGAGAAAGATCTCTTTGTTCGAGTACAGCGAATGGATCATCAGGTCGAGGAGCTGCCGGGTTTCGGCTTGAAACTGCAGGGTCTCGACGGTCGCGGTGGCCATGGAACGTCCTCCTGGGTCTTGGAATCTCGGCCCCGTCACCAGAACGCGGAGCGATGGGGGGACCGTGTCACCCCTCCGAACGCCCGCGCTGGCTCGGGGAATTCCCCCGCCGGGCTTCCAAGTCCGGAAGGCTGATGGCGGGAGAGTCAAGTAAAGTTTAGCCTAAGGTGCGCAGCTTTTCAAGCTTCCCGGTCAACCGATCTCGATCCGCACCGTCTGGACTCCCGCCTCGACCCGGACCTCGATAATTCTGGGCTCGCTCTCCTTCTTGACCACGCTGATCTTGCCGTTGCGCTCGAAGCGAGCCTCCTTGACCTTGTGGGGGTCGTCCACCCGGCCGTTCAGGCGCAGGGTCTCGTCCAGGTCGCCGTCGGAGAGCTGGTGCCGGCGCATCTCCTCCGGGAGGACCTCGCCGTCGCGGAGCAGCGTTCGCGGACGTCCCTTGAAGATCTCGCTCAAGAGTTGGGACTTGAAGGTGATCCAGGTCAGCAGGTGGTGGACCCCGACCAGGAGCGCCGAGGCCACGAGAGCCAGCAGGAGGGTGCTCGATCCGTTGATGGCGCGGCTGAGCACCGATCCCAGGACGAACCCGAGGACCACGTCGAAGGCTGTCTCCTGACCCAGGAAGCGGTTGCCGCAGATCCGCAGGATGGCCCAGCCGAAGAAGTAGACGAGGACGGCCCGGAAGCAGACCTGCAAGGCGTCCACGTCCTTGGCCTCCTGCCCGGCGCCGAAGAGCCACTGCAATCCAAACCAGAGCTGATCCATCCCAGACCTCCAATCGTCCGTCGTCCGCCGGGTGCCTCTGCAACCCCTGAGCCTGTAAGATCGTCCGGGGGAATTACGGAATGGCCTGGGGACGGAACCGGAGCGAAGGAGGAGGCTGTATGGCCCGGCTGGCGTTGCTCGTTGCGATCCTGGCGTTGATCCTCTCCTGGGCGGCTTATCGGCGGTCGGGAGGCCAGCTCAAGGACGTGCTGACCGATGCGACCCGGGGGACGGACCTCCACGTGGGGAGCGCCGGAGACTCCGGAGGTGAGGGTGGTCCGGCGACGGTCCTCGACCGCCAGGCCGATCTGCTGAAGGCGCAGGCGAGGCTTCTCCAGCACCGGGCCGAGGTGGCCGGGGACCGCAATCTCGATCAGGTGGAGCGGGACGTGGCGGAGATCCGCCGGAGCCTGGAGCGCTCCTATCAGAGCTCCGGCGGGACGGCGAAGGGGCGCTGGGAGGGGCTGGACGCCGATCTCGACCGCCTGGAGGCGCAGCTCCGGGAGAAGAGCTCGAAGGCGCTCGCCAGCCTCGACGCGGCCATCTCGAAAATCCGGGACGAGGCGAGCGAGGAGAAGAAGGATGGGCGCTGATCCGGTCGTTCAGGCGAACGACTTCCTTCAGGAAGCCGCGCCCGCGATATGGGCCGCCCTCTCCCCGCTCGGCCGCCGGGCGCTCCAGCCGGCCGACTTCCTGCCCCTTCAGTCCGCGGAAGCCCGGGGGAAGCCGTTCAACGCCACCATCGGCCAGATCACGGACGGGCATGGCATGGCCGTCCCCCTCCCCTCGATGGCCGCGGCCCTCGCCGGCCTCAACGAGGGGGAGCGGAGCCGGGCCTTCCTCTATTCGCCGGTCGAGGGCCTGCCCGAGCTCCGCCGGGCTTGGCGCGACTGGCAGCGGCGGGGAGTAAAGCCCGAGATCCCCTCCTCAATGCCGATGGTCACCGTGGGCACCGCCCAGGCGCGGATGCTGGCCGCGGAGCTGTTCGCGGGCGCCGGGAGGCGGGTGATCCTGCCTCATCCCTGCCAGGAAGGGGACCGCGAGCTGTTCGCGGAGCGTCTGAAGACCGATCCGCTCCCCTGTGCCTGCACGGAGGGAGGCCATTTCGATCCTGCCGCCATCTCTCGGCATCTCGCCGATCTGCCGGAGGGGGAGCCGGCGGTGGTGCTCCTGCAGTTTCCCCGCGAGGCGACCGGATACACCCCGGTGAGCCGGGAGCGCGCGGCCCTCTGCTCCGCCCTCACCGCCCAGGCGGAGCGCCGGCCGCTGGTGGTGATCGTGGACGACACCTGGGAGGGCTTGGGCACGCCGAGCGCCTCGCTCTTCTGGAGCCTCGCCGGCCGCCACCCCAATTTGATCCCCCTCAAGGTCGACGGCGCGGACGGCCAGCTCGGCTTCCCCGGCGGCCGAGTGGGCTTCCTCACCTTCCCCTGTGAGCCCGAGAGCGACCTCGCCCGGTCGCTGGAGAGCAAGACCAAGATGCTGTTGAGAGCCGAGGTAGGGTCGCCTCCGGCGGTGACGCAGGTGATTCTGCTGCGGGCGCTCCAGGGAAGCCACGGCTGACCGGGTTAGTACTCCAAAACCAGCCCGAATTCATTACAGATTTCCATCAGGTCAGGATGAGAAGCGGCCAGCGGCTCCGGGACTGACCCGGGCACCGGAACCAGGAAAGATCTGCCATCGAACAGCGCGGCGCAAGGCTGATCATCCAGATTCGAGCCGTACACAATTCCGGCAGCGCCCCGGTCGGCCACGAAGCGGGTGACCGCTTGGGTGATC
>JAICSG010000028.1 GCA_025937035.1 Thermoanaerobaculia bacterium
GGATCGCCTGGGTCTTCCGCGGCCCTCTGCTGGTGGTGACCGTGGTGGGGCTCGCAGGCCTCCCTCCGCGCCCCTGGTGGGGGCTGGCTTTCTCCTGGTGGTTGCTCTACACCCTCTGCGGCCTGGTCCTGGGCGTCGCCGCCTCCGCCTCCCGGCTGCAAGCCTGAGGGACGCCCGCCCCGGTGTAAACTGGGAAGCCGTCCTCATCCGAAACCGGCCGAAGGACGTACAAATTCTGATGAGCCTCGCCGAGATCACTCCGCTGTCCGCCCCCCGGGTGGAGCTGAAGAGCCTGGACACCCTCTGGTTCCAGGTGGGGGGCACGGTGTGCAACCTGGCCTGCACCCACTGCTTCGTCTCCTGCTCGCCCACCAATCACACCCACGAGATGCTGAGCCTCGCCGAGGTGCGGCGCTATCTGGAGGAGGCGGCGCGGCTGGGGGTGCGCGAGTACTACTTCACCGGCGGCGAGCCGTTCCTCAATCCCGAGATGGAGGCGATCCTCGCCGCCACTCTGGAGGTGGGGCCGGCCACGGTGCTCACCAACGGCCTCCTGCTCGACCCCGGTCGCTGCGCCCGCCTCAAGGCGCTGGCGGACGCCTCGGACTACTCGCTCGACTTCCGGGTGTCGCTCGACGGCTGGGACGAGGCGAGCAACGACCCCATCCGCGGCGCGGGGACCTTCGAGAAGATCCTCGCCGGCATCCGCAATCTCCACGCGGCCGGGCTCAACCCGGTGATCACGGTGACCGAGGTCTGCGAGGGGGCGGCCGGCGACGAGGGCAAGGAGCGCTTCTTCGCCCTCCTGCGGTCGCTGGGGATCGAGCGCCCGCGGCTCAAGATCCTCCCCGTCTTCCGCATCGGCGCCGAGGCCGGGCGGAGCGGCGCCTACGAGAGCTGGCAGCGGCTGCGCGAGGGGGAGGTGCCCGACGGGGCTCTAGACCACCTCCAGTGCAGCTCCTGCCGGATGGTGACCGACCAGGGGGTCTGGGTCTGCCCCATCCTGGTCAACGAGCCGGAGGCGAAGATGGGCGAAACGCTGGCCGACACCCTGGGCGATTTTCCCCTGGAGCATCCGGCCTGCTGGACCTGCCACGTCTACGGCGTGAGCTGCCGGACCTGAGATGTCTTTTCGCCCCCCCAAGGATCTCGACGAGCAGGCGCGCCAGGCGCGAGCCAAGCTCACCGCCCACCGCGACATGGCCACCTGGGGGGAGAAGCTCGTCCCCCTCGCCGCCTTCCGCCAGGCCGCGGCCCGAAAGGGGTTGAAGCTCGCTCAAGGAGACCGGGAATCCGCCGTGCTCGCCTACACGGCCGGCCTGGACGACCCCACGCCGGTCGAGGGCCCGTACTCGCGGATCGCCGTCTTCGGTGGCATCTACAGCAATCACCTCGCCCTGCTGGAGCTGCTGGAGGACGCCGCCCGGCGCGGCGCCGAGGCGGTCTACTGCCTGGGAGACCTGGGGGCTTTCGGTCCCAACCCCGAGAAGGTCCGGCCCCTGATGGCTCAGGGACAGGTGCTCTCCATCCAGGGGAACTACGAGGAATCGCTCGCCTCGGGCCGCGAGGACTGCAACTGCGGCTACACCGATCCGCGCGACAATCACTTCGCCGAGATCTCCTACCGCTACACCGAGCGGAATTGCTCGCCCGAATTCAAGGCCTGGATGGGCACCCTCCCCCGGCGCCGCCGCGTGCGGGTGGGGGAACGCGAGCTCCTCCTGGTCCACGGCTCGCCGCGCCGGATCAACGAGTTCCTCTTCCACAGCACCGCGCCGGTGCCGTTCCTGGAGGTGCTGCTCGACCAGAGCCGCTGCGACGGCCTCCTGGCCACCCACACCGGGCTCCACTGGCACCGCCGCCTCCCCTCGGGCCGGGACGTGGTCAACGTGGGCGTGATCGGCCGCCCGGCCAACGACGGCCGGACGAACGTCTGGTACGCGATGATCGAGGCACGGGAAGAGGAGCTAGGAGTCGAGCTGGTGCCGCTGGCCTACGACCACCTGGGGCTCGCCGCCGAGATGCGGTCTGAGAAATTGCCGGAGGAGTTCGTCGAAACCGTTCTGACCGGCTGGTGGACTACCTGTCTGGAGATCCTGCCCGCCCGCGAGCGGGCCGTTTCCCGTTTCTGAGGAGCAGGCAGGAGAGGTTTTCGGGCTGCTCGGCTAGACTTCCCCCATCATGAAGTACTTCGGCCAGCCCGACTTCCAGCACGGAGAGATCCCCGCGGTGGGCGTCCTCCTGGCGAACCTGGGGACGCCCGACGCGCCGGACACGCCGTCGCTGCGTCGCTATCTCCGCGAGTTCCTGCTCGATCCGCGGGTCATCGAGATGCCGCGGGCGCTCTGGTGGCTGATCCTCCACCTGTTCGTGCTCCCCTTCCGGCCGGCCAAGTCGGCCGCGCTCTACAGGAAGGTCTGGACCCCGGAGGGCTCCCCGCTCCTGGTCATCACCAACCGCCAGGCGGCGGCGCTCCAACAGGTGCTGAGCCGGGAGATCGGCACGCCGGTCCACGTCGCGGTCGCCATGCGCTACGGCAACCCATCGGTCCGGTCGGCGCTGCGCGAGCTCGCCGGTAAGGGATGCCGGCGGATCCTGGTATTGCCGCTCTACCCCCAGTACGCGGCGGTAACGACCGGCTCGACGATCGACGCCGTGGCCGCCGAGCTGATGACTTGGCGATGGGTGCCCGAGATCCGGACCATCCATCACTACCACGACGACCCGGCCTACATCCGGACTCTGGCGGCGAGCATCCGGGAGGTCTGGGAGCGAGAGGGGCCGCCGGAGAAGCTCCTCTTCTCCTTTCACGGCATCCCGAAACGCTACTTCCTGGCGGGCGACCCCTATTTCTGCGAGTGCCACAAGCTCGCCCGTCTCGCCGCTGACGAGCTGGCGCTGCCCAAGGAGCGCTGGCAGGTCTCCTTCCAGTCGCTCTTCGGCAAGGAGGAGTGGCTCAAGCCCTACACCGACAAGACGATCACGGCGATGGCGAAATCCGGCATCCGCCAGCTCGACGTCGTCTGCCCCGGCTTCTCGGCGGACTGCCTGGAGACGATCGAGGAGATCGACGAGCAGAACCGCGAGATCTTCCTTCACGCCGGCGGCGAGCGCTACCGCTACATCCCCGCGCTCAACGACCGGCCGGATCACATCCGCGTCATCGCCGACCTGGTCCACCGCAACCTTCAAGGGTGGGTGAGGACGCCTGCCGAGCGCGACGAGGAGGGGGAGCGCCGGGAGGCCGGCGAGTCGCGGCGCCGGGCCGAGGCGATGCAGGCCGAGCCGGTGCTGGAAGACGCCGGGTATGGGCACTGACGGCGTCCGGCTCTGGTAGATTTCTATCCTGAGCGATCTCTATAAGGAGGAAGCCACAATGAGCACCCATCGATTCCGCGCCGGCCTCGTCGCCGGCCTGCTGTTCGTCCTCACGGCGGGGGCCGCGCTCGCGCAGCAGCTCGACCTCCCCCGCCCGAGCCCCAACGCGTCGGTGACGCAGACGGTCGGCATCACCGACATCACGATCAAGTACAGCCGCCCGGGCGTGAAGGGGCGGGAAGTCTGGGGTAAGCTCGTCCCCTACGGCGAGGTCTGGCGCACGGGGGCGAACGAGAACACCACGATCAAGTTCAGCACCCCGGTCAAGATCGAGGGTCACGAGCTGCCGGCCGGCATCTACGGCCTGCAGACGTTCCCCGCCCAGGGAGACTGGACCGTGGTCTTCAGCAAGGACGCCAACGAGTGGGGCGCCTTCAGCTACAAGCCCGAGCACGACGCCCTGCGCATCCAGGTCAAGCCGCAGCCGGCTCCGTTCCGCGAGCGCATGGCCTTCGATTTCGACGACGTGACCGACACCTCGACCAAGGTCGTCCTCTCCTGGGAGAAGCTCCAGGTCCCCTTCACCATCGAGGTGGACACGCCGGCCCTCGTGCAGGCGAAGCTCAAGGACGCCGTCCGCTGGCAGACGCCGTATCAGGCGGCGAGCTACTGCATCCAGAACGACACCTGCCTCGACGAGGCCTCGCGCTGGCTCGATGCCTCGCTCGCGATGCAGGAGAACTTCTCGAACCTCCGCGCCAAGGCGATGCTGCTGGCCAAGAAGAACGATCCCGGCGCCGCGGCCTACGCCCAGAAGGCGCTCGCCGCCGCCAAGACGACCCAGCCGGCGCCGAATCCCCAGCAGATCAAGGATCTGGAGGGGATCGCCGCGGGCGGCACGAAGAAGGGCAAATAGGAAGGAGAAGCGGGCTTACGCGGTGACCGTGGCCGCCTGCTCGGCGAGCCAGGTCCCGAGGTCCACCACCTGATCGAGGCAGGCGAGGGGCTCCAGCCGCAGGAGCTCCTCCCGCCCGTGCCCTCCGGAGCAGACCCCCACCGCGTGCGTCCGCGCGCTGCGCGCCATCTCCAGGTCGTAGGTGGTGTCGCCGATCATCACCGCCTCGCACGGCGAGACCCCCAGCTCGTCGAGGATGTCGAGCAGCATCTGAGGGTGGGGCTTCGAGAAGGCCTCGTCGGCGGTGCGGGTGGCCTGGAAGACCTCCCCCAGGCCGGTCTGCTCGAGGGCATAGTCGAGCCCGCGCCGGCTCTTGCCCGTCGCCACCGCCAGCAGATATCCCTCGTCCGCGAGGCCGCGCAGCATCCCGTCCACCCCCTCGAAGAGCATCGGCATGTCGCGGTAGGCCGAGTGCCAGTGCTTCCGGTACCCCTCCAGGATCTTTCCGAACAGCGCGTCGTCGCAGCCGGGGCTCAGGATCTCGATCGTCTCGCGCAGGCCGAGGCCGACCGTGCCGCGGATGGTCTCCTCGGGCAGCTCTCCCAGCTCCAGCTCGCGGATCGTCGCCTGGGCGCAGGCCACGATGGGACCGATGGAGTCCATCAGCGTCCCGTCCCAATCGAAGACGAGGAGGCGGAAGGGATTTGCGGCGAGCGGCATCGTGGGGATCCGGGGTCGTCCGGAAGACCGGATGATGACAGACGGGGGCCGATCGTTCAACCTTCGATTCATCCTTCCGTATCAGGGCCGAACGGCGTGTAGACCGCGCCGCCCACCACCGAGTCGTCCAGCCCCGGAGCGAAGCCGGGGGACTGCGGCATGACGATCCGCCGCTCCACCCAGGTGCCGGGGGGGATGGAGGCGCCGAAGCCCACGATGGTCTCGCGCACCACGCACCCCTTGCCGATTCGCGCTCCCGGTAACAGCACCGACCTCTCGATCCGCGCCCCTTCCCCCACCTTTACCCCCGGCTCGATCGACGACCGCCGCACCTTCACCCCCGCTTCCAGGCTCGCCTCGGGGGAGATCCACGACCGCCGCCAGAGCCGCTCCGGCCAGTAGCCCTGAGCCCAGTCGAGCACGCCGTCGAGGAAGCGCTGCGGCGTCCCCATGTCGTGCCAGAGACCGCCATCCACCACCGAATTGATTACCGCCCCCTCGGCCAGCATTGGAATGTAGAGGTCGCGCACGATGTCCGATTTCCCCGGCCCCACGCGCGCGAGCATCTCCGGAGCGAAGACGTGCGCGCCGGCGAAGACGAAGCGCCTTGCCACCTCCCCCCGGACCAGGTCGCCGGACCAGAAGGAGAGGATGCGTCCGGCGCGGTCGATCCCCACGCCGCCGCCGAACCGCGCCGGGTCGGGCTTCGCGGTGAGGAGGAGGGTCGAGCGGGCGCCGCTCGCGAGATGCCCGCGGATCAGCTTGCGAAAGGGCCACTCGCAGAGGCTGTCGCCGTTGACGAGCAGCACCAGGTCGGCGGGCGCGAGGAATTCCTTCAGCGGATGGAGCGCGCCCAGGGTGCCCAGGATCTCCGGCTCCTCCGACCAGGTGAGAGGCATCCCCGCATGGGCGTCGCCGAAGCGCTGGCGGATCTGATCCCCCAGATAGTGGAGGTTCACCGCCGCGGCCTCGCAGCCGATGGCGGCGAGCCGCGCCAGGGTGTGCCCGAGGATGGGCACGCCGCGCACCGGCAGCAGCGGCTTCGGGGTGAGATCGGTCAGCGGGCGGAGCCGTGTGCCCAGCCCCGCCGCCAGCACCACCGCACGGATCCGCCTAGCCTGCATCGTTCATCGCGGGGATATCGGGAGCCTAGCGGAAGGTCATCTCGGGAGGAGCGTCCGGATGCTGCTTGAGGTAATCCTGGTAGAGACGCAGATAGGAGCGGCGCTCCGCCTTCGCCGGATCGAAGCCGCAGCGCTTGGCCACGGTCTCGGCGCCGTCCCCCTCGAACTCGGCGAAGTCGCCGATCGGCGTGTGGTCGAGCGCGATGGTGACGCCGCCGAGCTGCCACTCCTCCCGCATCTTCTGGTAGCGGCGCACCACGGTGAAGCCGAGATTTTCGAACAGGGCCATGGCCTCCTCGGCGCTCTGCACCTCGATCTCGCGCTCCTCGCGCACCTTGACGTTCCCCTCGATCCGCATCGGCCCCTTGAAGGTCAGCCGGGCCCGGCCGCCGTCGGTGCGCAGCCGCAGGATCTTGCCGGAGTCCAGCAGCTCCTGCTCGCGGTCGAGAATCCAGTTGTCCTCGAAGGCCGAGGGCCCGACCCGCTCCGCCTCGAGCTCGATCAGGCGCTCGCGCAGCTTGTCCAGCTCCACCCGCGGGAATTTGATCTCGCGTTCGAAATTGTCCTTGCTCCTCATAGACTGCTCAGGCGATCCAGCATCCGCGCCACGGAGCGGATGCCGTTGTAGAAGTGGCTGATGTTGAATTTCTCGTTCGGCGAATGCAGGCCGTCGTCGTTGAGGCCGAAGCCCAGCAACAGCACCGGGCACTTGAGGACCGAGGCGAAGGTCGAGACGATGGGGATCGAGCCTCCCTCACGGATACGCACCGGCCGGGCGCCCCAGATCTCCTCCATGGCGTCGAGGGCGGCGTCGACGATCGGCCCCTTGACCTCGACCACCACCGGATCGGCGCCGTGAAGGTTGGTCACCTCGACCGTCACCCCCTCCGGGGCGACCGCATGGACGTAGTCGGTGAACAGGCTGGCGATCTTCTTCGGGTCCTGGTCCGGGACCAGGCGCATCGACACCTTGGCGCCGCCCCAGGAGGGGAGCACCGTCTTCGCTCCCTTCCCCATGTAGCCGCCGAAGATGCCGTTGACGTCGCACGTCGGCCGCGCCCAGGTACGCTCGCGGGTGGTGTACCCCTCCTCGCCGAACAGCCTGGGGACGCCGAGCTCGGAGCGGTAGGCGGCCTCGTCCCACGGGAGCTTGGCGAACTCCTCGCGCTCCCAGGCCTCCAGCGGTCTCACGTCGTCATAGAAGCCGGGGATCAGGATCTTCCCCGTCTCGGCGTCGCGCAGGCGGTCGACGATGTGGCAGAGGGCGTTGAGCGGGTTCCAGACCGCGCCGCCGAAGGTGCCGGAGTGGAGGTCCCGGTTCGGGCCGGTGACCTTGATCTCCATGTAGCAGAGCCCCTTGAGGCCATAGACCAGGGCCGGCTGTCCGGGCGCGAAGAGCGACGAGTCGGAGATCACCACACAGTCGGCCGCGAGGCGCCGGCCGCCGTCCTGGCGGACGTACTCCTCGATCGCCTGACCCCCGGCCTCCTCCTCCCCCTCGACCAGGAACTTGACGTTGACCGGCAGGCTCCCCCGCTCGGCCAGCATCGCCGCCACCGCCTTGAGGTGGGCGTAGGACTGACCCTTGTCGTCCGTGGCGCCGCGCGCCACCAGCTTGTCCCCCTCCACCGTGGGCTCGAACGGCGGGTTGCGCCAGAGCTCGATGGGGTCGACCGGCTGCACGTCGTAATGCCCGTAGAAGAGGACCGTCGGCTTCCCCGGCGCGCCCAGCCACTCGGCGTACACCAGCGGATGGCCGGCGGTGTCGATCCGCTCGGCCTGGAGCCCCGCCTCGCGCATCTTGCCCACCAGGAAGTCGCCCGCGCGCAGCACCTCCTGCTTGTAGTCCGGATCGGTCGAGATCGAGGGGATGCGGATGTAGTCCTTCAGCTCCTCGAGGTACCGCTCCTTCTCCGTGTCAATGCGGGCGAGCACGTCCCGCGAATCACTAGCCATTCTTCGAGCTCTCCTTTTCGCTTGGGTCTTCGCCCCGCCGCAGTCTAACAGAGTCCCTCGCCAGGCGCCGGAGGTTCACGGCGTTGACCAGGAAGTGCCCAACGACCGGCCCCAGCAGGTTGCCGCGCCAGGCCATGAGGCCTCCGAGCAGCGCCCCGGCCAGCACCGCGAACAGCGTCCAGAGCCGGAACGCCTTGCCCGGCCCGCTGTGCAGCAGACCGAACAGGATCGTGGCCGCCGCCCAGCCGAGCGACCCCTGGACGGCGCCGCGGAAGAACAGCTCCTCGGCGAAGCCGGAGAGAAGGGCGAGCGCCACCGCCTCCGAAGGGGTGATCGGCCCCAGGGCTTCGCCGAGCCGCGCCTCCAGCTCCCTCGCCAGAGGAAAGGTGCGCTCGGCCCCCCACCACGCGCCCAGGAGCAGCAGCCCCGCGGCCAGCCCCGCTCCCAGATCGATCCACCAGCCGTGGCGGTCGACGAACAGCGACAGCGGGATCACTCCGCGGCGGAGGCCGATCCAGAGCGCTCCGCCCAGGGCCAGGACCATGTACAGCCCCCAGGCGAAGCGGTAGAGGCGCCCCGGCCCGAGGGGGGATGGAGATCTTGGCTCCAAGGAGGTTTACGAATCGAAGGTCATGCCCGTCTTCTTCCAGTCGGAAGTGAAACGGTCGAGCCCGATGTCCGTGAGCGGATGTTTGTAGAGCTGCTCCAGCACCTTGAACGGGATCGTGGCCACGTCGGCGCCGAGCATCCCCGCCTGCACGATGTGAATCGGGTGCCGCACCGAGGCCACCAGCACCTTGGTGTCGAACTCATAGTTGCTGTAGATCGTCACGATCTGCTCGATCAGCTCCATCCCCTCCTCGGCGATGTCGTCCAGCCGGCCGACGAAGGGGGAGATGTAGGCCGCGCCCGCCTTGGCCGCGAGCAGCGCCTGGGTGGCCGAGAAGCAGAGGGTGACGTTGGTGCGGATCCCCTCCTTCTTGAGCGCGGCGACGGCGCGCAGCCCGTCCGGCGTCAGCGGCACCTTGACCACCACGTTGTCGGCCAGCGCGGCGAGGCGATGACCCTGCGACATGATCTCGTCGTATTCGGTCGCCAGCACCTCGCCGGAGACCGGGCCCGGCACCAGCTTGGCGATCGCCTGGACCGTCGGCAGGTACGGCTTGCCGGCCTTGGCGATCAGCGACGGGTTGGTAGTGACTCCATCGACCATCCCCCACTGGAGGCCGGTCTCGATCTCTTTGATCTCGGCGGTATCGAGGAAGAATTGCATGAGGCGGGCCCTCCCTTTTCGTCCACGGGTAAAAACGTCGCGCCCCGGGCGGGGCGCGACTAGATTAGCACCGGAGGGGCAGAGAGGTCGTCAATGGACCGTCTCGTCCGGTCCGCCGTCCTCCTCTTCCTCCTCGTCGTCGGCCTCCTCGAAGCCAGACGTATCGAGGATCTGGAGATCGTCGTCCCCCTCCTCGGCCGCCTCCAGCTCCAGCTCGGCCGCCATCGGTCCGCCGCCGTCCCCCTTGGCCAGCTCGATCTCCGTCTCCTCGTCCTTCTCGGCGAGCTTGGCGACGGCGACGATGCGGTCCTCGGGGTCGAGGTTCATCAGCTTGACCCCCTGGGCCGAGCGGCCGACCTCGCGCACGCCGGAGACATTCAGCCGGATGATCATCCCCTCCTGGGTGATGAGCATCAGCCCCTCCTCCGGCGTGACGTACTTGACCCCCACCACCTCGCCCGTCTTCGGCGTCACCTTGAGGTTGATGATGCCCAGGCCGCCGCGCCCCTGGAGCCGGTAGTCCTCGACCGGCGTCCGCTTGCCGTAGCCGCGCTCGGTGACGGTGAGCACCTGGCCGTGGGGATCGAGCTCCTCCATGGCCACCAGCCGGTCGCCGGCGCGCAGCTCCAGACCCTTGACACCGTACGTGGCGCGGCCCATCGAGCGGACGTCGCTCTCGGGGAAGCGGATCGAGAACCCCTTGGCCGTGGCGAGCAGGATGTCCTTCTGGCCGTCGGTCTCGCGCACGGCGAGGAGGCAGTCGCCTTCATCGATGTTGATGCCGATGATGCCGCCCACCCGAGGGTTGGCGTAGGCCGAAAGCTCCGTCTTCTTCACCGTGCCGTTGGCCGTGGCGAAGACGAGATAACGGTCGTCGCGGAACTCGCGCACCGCCACCGTGGTGGCCAGCCGCTCGCTCGGCTCCAGGTTGAGCAGGTTGACGATCGCCTTGCCGCGCGCCGCCGGGCCCGCCTCCGGGATCTCGTGCACCTTCAGCCAGTGCACCCGGCCGCTCTCGGTGAAGACCAGGATGTAGCTGTGCGCCGTGGCCACGTAGAGGTGCTCGACGAAGTCGTCCTCCTTGGTGACCATCCCCGTGCGCCCTTTGCCGCCGCGGCCTTGCGCCCGGTAGAGCGACAACGGCGAGCGCTTGACGTAGCCGGATTGCGAGACGGTGATCACCATCGGCTCGTCCGCGATCATGTCCTCGATCGAGATGTCGTGCGTCTCGGGGATGATCTCGGTGCGCCGCTTGTCGCCGTAGGACGCCTTCAGCTCGCCCAGCTCGCGCTTGATCTCCTCCAGCACCAGCAGATCCGAGCCGAGGATGGCGCGCAGCCTTTCGATCGTGACCATCAGCTCGCGGTACTCCTCGACCACCTTCTCGCGCTCCAGGCCGGTGAGGCGCTGGAGGCGCATGTCGAGGATCGCCTGCGCCTGGATCTCGGTGAACGCGAAGCGGGACATCAGGTTCTCGCGCGCCTCGGACGGCGTCG
Source organism: Thermoanaerobaculia bacterium (assembly GCA_025937035.1). GTDB lineage: Bacteria > Acidobacteriota > Thermoanaerobaculia > Multivoradales > UBA5704 > DATARR01. Next base: position 10,783 of record JAICSG010000028.1, read on the forward strand.
CGCTGGCGCGGATGGTGGCGATCACCTCGTCCAGATGATCGAGCGCCTTGAGGATGCCTTCCAGGATGTGAGCTCGCTCCTCGGCCTTCCGCAGGTCGTACCGCGTGCGGCGGATCACCACCGTCTTGCGATGGTTGAGGAAGTGGTAGAGCAGCTCCTTGAGCGTCATCACCTTCGGCTGGTTGTCGACGATCGCCAGCAGGATGATGCCGAAGGTGGTCTGCAACCCGGTCATCTTGTACAGCGAGTTGAGGATGATCTCCGCGATCGCGTCGCGCTTCACCTCGATCACGATGCGGATCCCGTCGCGGTCCGACTCGTCGCGCAGGTCCGAAACCCCTTCGAGCTTCTTGTCGCGGATCAGCTCGGCGATATGCTCGATGAGCCTCTTCTTGTTGACCTGATATGGGATCTCGGTGACGATGATCGATTGCCGCTCGGTGCGCGCGTGCGTCTCGATCTCGGTCCGCGCGCGGAGTTGGATGATGCCGCGGCCGGTGGTATAGGCCGAGCGGATCCCTTCCAGACCGTGGATGAAGCCCGCGGTGGGGAAGTCCGGCCCGGGGATCACGGTCATCAGGTCCTTGATCAGCACGTCCGGGTTTTCGATCAGCATCAGCAACGCGTCCACCACCTCGCCGAGATTGTGCGGCGGGATGTTGGTCGCCATGCCGACCGCGATGCCGGCGGCGCCGTTGACCAGGAGGTTGGGGACGCGCGCGGGCAGCCCGAGCGGCTCGGTCTCCGAGCCGTCGTAGTTGGGGCCCCAGTCCACCGTCTCCTTGTCGATATCGTCGCGGAGCATCTCCTCCGCGAGCTTCATCAGGCGCACCTCGGTGTACCGCATGGCCGCCGGGTTGTCGCCATCGAGCGAGCCGAAGTTCCCCTGACCGTCGACGAGCGGATAGCGCATGGCGAAATCCTGGGCCATGCGCACCACCGTGTCGTAGATCGCCGAGTCGCCGTGCGGGTGATATTTGCCCATGACGTCGCCGACGATGCGCGCCGACTTCTTATAGGGTCGGTCCGAGCGGTTGCCGCTCTCCCACATGCCGTACAGCACGCGGCGGTGCACCGGCTTCAGGCCGTCGCGCACGTCGGGCAGCGCGCGGCCGATGATCACGCTCATCGCGTAATCGAGATAGCTACGCTTCATCTCCTCTTCGATGCCGACCGGAATCGGCTGCTCGAAGGGGAGCTCCTGATCGTTGTTATCACTCATAATTTTTACTTACACGTCCAGGTTGCGAACTTCCAGCGCGTTGTTCTGAATGAACGCCCGGCGCGGCTCCACCTCGTCGCCCATGAGGACGGTGAAGATGGAGTCGGCGTCGACGTCGTCCTCGACCTGCACGCGGAGGAGGCGGCGCTTGGTGGGGTCCATGGTGGTCTCCCAGAGCTGCGCCGGGTTCATCTCGCCGAGGCCCTTGTAGCGCTGGATCGAGAGCCCCTTCTTGGCGCCCTCGTAGAGACTGTCGATCGCCTCTTCCAGCGTGTCGTGGACGTTCATCGTCTCACCCTTCACCAGCGTGAAGCTGGTGCCGGAGATCGCGTCGAGGGCGATCTGGTTGTTCGCCATCATGCGGTATTCGGCGCCGGTGACCAGGTTCCAGTCGATGCGGACCTCGCGCTCGACGCCGTCCCGCTTCGAAAGGAAGCGGACGTACAGCGTGCCGTGGTCCTCGTCCTTGCCCACGATCACCCCGTGGAAGCCCGAGGCCTCGATCACCTGGGCGATCCGTTCGACCTTCTCCGGATCGGTGAGCGACATCTTGTCCTTGACGCCGTTCTGGAGCGCGATCTTGATCGCGTCGGCCGGATAGCCGCGAGAGACGAGCTTCTCCAGGTTCTGCCGGAACGCGGCGATCTTCTCCAGGAAGACGGCGAGCCGCGCGCCGGTCAGCCGGCCGCCATCGCCGTTGCCGTTGTGCCCGTCGCCATGCGCGATGTCGAGCTCCCAGGAGTCCTTGATGCGATCCACCAGGAAGACCTGATACTCGCGGTCGTCCTTGAGATAGGTCTCGCTCTTGCCGTGCGCGACTTTATAGAGCGGCGGCTGCGCGATGTAGAGGTAACCGCGCTTGATGATCTCCGGCATCTGGCGGTAGAAGAAGGTCAGGATCAGCGTCCGGATGTGGCTGCCGTCGACGTCGGCGTCGCACATGATGATCAGCTTGTGGTAGCGCAGCTTGTCGATGGCGAAATCGTCCTTGCCGATGCTGGTGCCCAGCGCCGTGATCATGGTCTTGATCTCGTCGGAGGACAGCATCTTGTCGAAGCGCGCCTTCTCGACGTTGAGGATCTTCCCCTTGAGCGGCAGGATGGCCTGGAAGCGCCGGTCGCGCCCCTGCTTGGCCGAGCCGCCGGCGGAATCGCCCTCGACCAGGAAGAGCTCGGCCCGCTCGGGGTCGCGCTCGGAGCAGTCGGCGAGCTTGCCGGGGAGGTTCGAGGCGTCGAGCGCGCCCTTGCGCCGGGTGAGGTCCCGCGCCTTGCGGGCCGCCTCGCGGGCGTGCGCCGCCTCGACGCACTTCTCGACGATCCGCCGGGCCTCGCGCGGGTTCTCCTCCAGATGGGTGTTGAGCCGCTCGAAGACGACCTGCTCGACCCACCCCTTGATGTCCGAGGAGACCAGCTTGTCCTTGGTCTGCGAGGAGAATTTGGGGTCCTTGATGCGCACGGAGATCACCGCCGTGAGCCCCTCGCGCACGTCCTCGCCGGTGAGGTTCTCCTTCAGGTTCTTCGACAGGCCGCTCGACGCCGCGTAGGCGTTGATGGCGCGGGTGAGCGCCGCCTTGAAGCCGGCCAGATGGGTGCCGCCGTCCCGGTTGTTGATCGTGTTGGTGAAGGCGTAGATCAGCTCCTGATAGCCGTCGTTCCACTGCAGCGAGACCTCGACCGTCTCGGGGCCGGTGCCGTCGTCGCGCACGTCGATCAGGTGGATCGGCTGCGGATGGAGCGGCGCCTTGTTGCGGTTCAGGTGCTCGACGAAGGAGGAGATGCCCCCCGCGTAGGCGAAGTCGGCCTCCTTGTCCGTCCGCTCGTCCTTCAGGTGGATGTGGATCCCGCGGTTGAGGAACGCCTGCTCGCGCAGGCGCGTGGCCAGCGTCTCATAGCTGAATTCGGTGACCGCGAAGATCTCGGCGTCGGGCCAGAAGCGGATCTTGGTGCCGGTGCGGTCAGTCTCGCCGATGGGGTGGATGGGCCCCTCGGGGAAGCCGCGGTGGTAGGTCTGGAACCAGACCTGCCCCTCGCGCCGGATCTCGAGCTCCAGGGTCTCGGAGAGGGCGTTGACCACCGAGACGCCGACGCCGTGGAGGCCGCCGGAGACCTTGTAGGAGTTCTTGTCGAATTTGCCGCCCGAGTGCAGCTCGGTCATGATGACCTCGGCCGCCGACCGCCCCTCCTCCTTGTGGAGGTCGACCGGGATGCCGCGGCCGTCGTCGTCCACCGAGACCGAGTTGTCGGTGTGGAGGGTGACCTCGATCCGCGAGCAGTAGCCCGCCTGGGCCTCGTCGACCGAGTTGTCGACCACCTCGAAGACCATATGGTGCAGACCCGAGGCGTCATCGGTATCGCCGATGTACATGCCCGGGCGCTTGCGTACCGCCTCCAAACCCTTGAGAACTTGGATGTTGTCAGCCGTATAGGTAGCTTCTGGATTCGCCAAAGCCGGTCTCTCCATTCTATCCCTGGGAGCTGCGTGCGACCCCGCGGAAGAGGGGGTCTGGAATTGTCAAAATTATACCACGAAAGAAGCCTTCTTGCGAGTCTGCTTAGCGCTTGATTTTCAAGAGCTTAGACCCGGATTTCCGGCGGCTGGGAAAGGCCCCGGAAACGATCCCTCGGGATCTATTTCAACAAGAAAAGGAAGGTAAAAGATTCCC
>JAICSG010000414.1 GCA_025937035.1 Thermoanaerobaculia bacterium
CGCCTCGAATCCGGTGAAGCCCGCGCGCAGCAGCCGCTCCCGGATCTCCTCCCGGGTCTCGTAGCTGTGGGCTTCGCCCAGGGTGAGCCCGAGGAGGTCGGCGCCGCGCTCCTGGGCGCGGTTCCAGAGCGCCTTGGCACGGTGGCCGGGATCGATCTCCTTGAGCAGGAAGACGCCCCCCGGCGCCAGCCGCTCGCGGACCCAGGCGAGGAGCGGGTCCCATTCGGGCTTCGGCAGGCGGTAGAGCACGTCGAAGATCGCCACGGCGTCGAACGTACCCCGGAGGGCCTGGTGGTAGGCATTGATCACCCGCAGCCCCGGGCGGCGGGGGACGAGGAAGACCTTGCGGGTGTCCGGCTCGACGGCGACCACCTCGCGGGCTCCCCCTTCGAGCGCGAGATGTGCGAAGATTCCATGCCCAGCTCCGAGATCCAACAGCCGGCCCCCCCGCGGGAGGTAGTCGAGCACCCGAAGGAAGGGGCAGGAAAGGAAGCGTCCCAGCACGTGCAGACGGGCCGGCCCCGGCGCCGAGCCGTAGGTCCGCCGCACGAGCGACAGCGCTTCCGGGAATCGGAGATTGGACACCCGGACTGCATATCGCCCCGAGATGACGCTGTCAACCGACGCACCCGTCCGGCGGGTCTCCTGGCCCGCCGCTCTCGCCGGGCTCACCCTGGTGGGTATAGTGCGCGCGCTCACCCTACCGCGCAGCCTGTGGGAGATGGACGAGGTGCTCTTCGCCCGCGCCGTGGAGCGGTTCGATCCCTTGAGCCATCGCCCCCATCCGCCGGGCTACCCCCTGGTCGTGGGGTTGGGCAAGGCGCTCAATCTGATCTTCCACGAGCCGTTCGTCAGCCTGGTGGCCTTGAGTCTGATCTCGACCCTGGTCGGCTACTGGGCGATGGTCGTCGCCTTCCGCCGCATCGCGGGGGGGCCGGACGCCGAGCGGATCGCGGTCGCCGGGGCCGTCCTCTTCCAGCTCTCCCCGGCCATGCTGGTGCAGGGGCCGCTGCCGATGTCCGATCCGCCGGCCCTGATGTTCCTCTCCCTGGCGCTGGCCGCCGGAGCGATCCTCAAGGACGGGGGGGGCTTCTGGAGCGCTCTGGGGCTGGGGGCCGCCGCCTCGGCCGCGGTCGGCTGCCGGCCTCAGCTCGCCCTGGTGGTCCTCCCTCTGCTGGCCGTGGCCCTCTGGCAGACTCAAGGGTGGCGACGGCGCGGCGAGGTGCTGGCCGCTTTCACCCTGGTCTCGCTGCTCTGGCTCATCCCTCTGATCGTTGCCGCCCGGGGATTTCACAGCTTTTTGATCTACCAATCCAAGCAGGCCTCCTATGTGGCTGCGCACGACGCCAGGAGCGCCCGGAACGGCTGCCCGCCTCCTCTGATCCGCAAGCGGTTCATCACCCACCCCTGGGGGCGCAAGGGGATGGCGATCCCGGTGCTGGCGCTGGCCGTGGCGGGGGCAGTCGATCTGGCGCGTCGGCGGCGGACTGCGGTGCTCCCCCTGGCCGTTCTCACCGCCGGCCAGCTCACGGTCTGTATTCTGATCATGGACCCCGCGGACGCCGTCCGCTATGCCCTTCCCGCGGTGCTGGGGGTCGCCTTCGCGGCGGCCGTGGGAGCGCAGGCTCTGGCGCGGCTCGCCCGGGTTCCGGCGGCGGCCTGGCTCGCCCCCGCGCTGATAGGGGCGGTGTCCATCGCCTACGCCTGGCCCGTGCTCGCCGTCCGTTCCCGCCTGATCTCGCCGCCGGTCTCGGCGATCCATTGGGTGGAGCGCCACGTGCCTCCAAAGTCGGTGATCCTGGTGGGCGAGGACATGGCTCCCCACGCCGACTTCCTGCTGAAGGGATACGACCTCCAGACGGTCGAGGAGGGGTTCCACCACGCCGCTCGCCGGCCGGGCGCGCAGGCTTGGCTTCTCGCCGAGGGGAAGAGCCGCTGGCCGGGGGCCGTGACCTTTCGCTGGCCCAACACCGACGCGTACAACAAGCTGACCCGCGGCCACTATCGCATCGTCACCCTGAGCCCGATCCCCCTCGACCACCGTTTCCAGAGCGCGCGGGGGGTCTACGGCTGGGAGCCGAGCCTGCTGGACGCCCGCTGGCGGTGGCTGAGCGACGACGCGGTGCTCCGGATCTTCCCGCGCAAGTGGGTCACCGCCGTCGCCGTACGGCTCGCGCTCGACCCCGCGGCCCCCTTCCCCGCGAACACCGTCACCCTCTCGGTCAACGGCGTCCCGGAGAAGACGGTGGAGATCGCGCGCGGCTCCACGCAGGCGGTGGAGGTCCCCATCCCCACCAACCGGCCGATCGAGATCGCCGTTCGCTCGGCCCGCGCCTGGGTGCCCGGAGGGGGGGACCCCCGCCGGCTTGCCGTGCAGCTCCTTGCCGTGGAGCGGATCGCCCGCTAAGCTGAGGTGCCTCTCATGCGACACCCCCTCTCCGTTTCGCTGGTGATCCCGATGTTCAACGAGGAGGAGAACATCGAGCACGCCCTCGCCTGCGCCGTGGAGGCCCTGGAACGGTACAGCTCCGAGGACTACGAGATCGTGGTGGTGGACGACGCCTCGAAAGACCGCTCGGCCGAGCTGGTCGAGCGGGAGGCCGCCGTCAATCCGCGCATCCGACTGTTGCGGCACGAGGTGAACCGCAAGCTGGGGGCGTCGCTCAAGACCGGCTTCGCCGCGGTGACCAAGGACGTCGTGCTCTACATGGACGCCGACCTGCCGTTCGATCCGGACGTGATCGGCCGGGCCCTCCAGGCGATGCGGGTGACGCGGGCCGACCTGATCGCCGGCTACCGGTTGGACCGCACGGCCGAGGGGCTCCGCCGCACGATCTACTCGTATTTCTACAACACCCTGATCGGGCTGCTCTTCGGCTGGCCGCACCGGGACATCAACTTCTCCTTCAAGCTGATCCGGCGCGAGGTGCTGGAGGCGGTGGAGCTGAAATCCGAGGGGTCGCTGATCGACGCCGAGCTGATCGTGAAGGCGAAGAACCTGGGCTTCACCATCCAGCAGCTCGGCCTCGACTACTTCCCGCGCACCCGCGGCCGCTCGACCCTGTCGTCGCCGGGGGTCATCCTGAAGATCTTCCGCGAGCTGGTGACCCTCTTCCCGGAGATGCGCCATCCCAAGCGCCGCGACCGGCCGGCCCCGGCGGAAGGCTCCGCCACCTCCGAGCCGGCCTCGGCGCCCAGCCCGGGCCGTTGAAGACCCTCGTCGTCACGGCCGACGACGCCGGCCTCCACCCCGGCATGACCCTGGGCGCCCTGCGGGCCCACGAGCGGGGGATCGTCACCGCCTGCAGCGTGGTCGCCAACGGCCGGGCCCTGGACGACGCGATCGAGCGGTTGCGCGACCACCCGAAGCTGGACGCCGGGGCCCACCTCACCTTCGTGGGAGGCGAGCGCCCGCTCTCCCCGCCGGAGGAGGTGCGCTCCCTGCTGGGGCCGGACGGTGCCTTCCTCCCCGGCTTCCGGGCTTTCGCCGTCCGCTACTTCCTGGGCCGGATCGACGCCGCCGAGCTCGAAGCGGAGCTCCGCCGCCAGATCGAGCGCCTCCTCGCCGCCGGCCTCAAGCTCGTCCACGCCAACAGTCACCAGCACCTTCACGTCCTGCCGCGGGTTTTCGAGATCGTCCTCAAGCTTGCCGAGGAGCACAGCATCCCCTGGGTCCGCATCCCCCGCGACCCGGCGGTCTCCCTCTCTCCTCGCTCGCTCGAGATCGGAATCCTCAACAGGATCGGCCGGCAGGCCCGGCGGCGGCTGGCCAGGAGCGCGGCGCGGACGGCGGACCGTACCGTGGGAATCCTCGACGCCGGGCGCCTGACTCCTGGGCGGCTCATCCGCGTCTTGAAGGACATCGAAGGGGTGACCGAGCTCGTCTGCCATCCCGGGGTGGGGGACCGGGAGCTGGCCGGGGTCTACGACTGGGGGTATGGGTGGGACGAGGAGACGGCGGCTTTGTGTGACGCGGGGGTGAAGGAGGGGCTTCGGGATCGGGGGATCGAGGTGATGAGCTTTTCGGGATTCGAGGCGGAGCACATCCGCTGATCCTCTCTATTTCTGCTTCTCCTCCAGCTCCGCCCACCGCGCATACAACCCCTCCACCGCCACCCGGGTCGCCTCGAGCTCGGCGCACCGCTCCTGGAGCGCGGCCGGATCGGTGGCAACCGCCGGATCCTCGACCGCGGCCTGGGCGGCGGCGAGGCGGTCCTCGGCCTCCAGGATCTTGGTCTCCATCTGCTCCCATTCCTGCTTCTCCTTGTAGGAGAGGCGCTTGGGGTCCTTGGCGGGCTTGGGCGGCGCCGGCTTGGGGGCGGCGGGCTTCGGCGGGGGCGGAGCGCTCTCGCGGGCGGATTCCCACTGCGCGTAGTCGGCGAAGTACTCGGCGCCCCCCTGGCCGTCGAGGGCCAGGACGACCGTGGAGACGCTCTCCAGGAGATAGCGGTCGTGGGTGACCAGGACCAGCGCGCCCGGGAACTCCAGCAGGCTGTCCTCCAGCACCTCCAGGGTCGGGATGTCCAGGTCGTTCGTCGGCTCGTCCAGGATCAGCACGTTGGGCTCGTCGAGCAGGATCAGCAGCAGCTGCAGGCGCCGCCGCCAGCCGCCGGAGAGCTCGCCGACGCGGCTCGAGAGCTGCGGGGAGGGGAAGCCGAGCCGCTCGAGCAGCTGCGACGGCGACAGGTCCGCGTCGC
>JAICSG010000521.1 GCA_025937035.1 Thermoanaerobaculia bacterium
GCCAAGTTCGAATTCGCCCTCGAGGGGGCTCCGGTCGCCGGCCCGCCGGCGGACCGGGCGGTCGCGTGCCGCCTGGAGCTCGACGGCGACGCCCTTCAGCGCAAGCTCGCGGCCGCCACGGGGTATCCGGAGATGGCTTACGAGATGGAGCGGGCCCTCGCCAACCATGGCCGCGCCTCGTTCGGCGTCGAGCACCTGCGGCCGGTCCGCTACGGGCTGGAGATCGGCGGCCGGCATCCGCAGCCACCGTTCTATGAGACCTATGGCGAGAAGCAGGTGGCGGCGGGGATCTATCGCGAGGTGATCCGCTTCCGGGACCACATGGCTCCGCTGGCCGAGGGGCTGGGACGCCGCGCGGCGCGCGGGGGTCTGATCGCTTGCGCGTCCTCCTGACCAACCGCTCGCTCGACCAGCGGGCGGGCTCCGAGCTCTACCTCTATGAGCTGGCGACCCGGCTCCTGGCGCGCGGGCATTCGCCCGTGGCCTTCAGCCCGAAGCTGGGCCGGGTGGCGGCGGCGTTGCGCGAGGCCACCATCCCCGTGGTGGACGACCTCGGCGCCATCGGCGAGCCGCCGGACCTGATCCACGGCCAGCATCACACGGCGGCGATGACGGCCCTGCTCCACTTCCCCGGCGTGCCGGCCGTCTTCGTCTGCCACGGCTGGAAGCCCTGGGACGAGATCCCGCCGCGGTTTCCGCGCATCCTGCGCTACGTGGCCGTGGACTACACGACCCGCGAGCGGCTGGTCTCGGAGCAGGGCATCCCGCCGGAGCGGGTCGAGGTGGTGCTCAACTTCGTGGACCTCGACCGTTTCCAGCCCCGCCCTCCCCTGCCCGCGAAGCCGCAACGGGCGCTCGTCTTCAGCAATCAGGCGAGCGAGCGGACCTTCCTGCCCGCCGTGCGCCAGGCCTGCGGGCGCTTCGGCATCGCGCTCGACGTGGCCGGCGTGGCCTCGGGAGGTCCCGTGGAGCGGCCGGAGGAGCTGCTGCCGCGCTACGACCTCGTCTTCGCCAAGGGGCGCGCGGCCCTGGAGGCGATGGCGGTGGGCGCGGCGGTGGTGCTCTGCGATCAGGCGGGCGCCGGCCCCCTGGTGACGAGCGGGGATCTCGACCGTCTGCGGCCGCTGAATTTCGGCATCCGGACCTTGCGCGATCCGGTTACCGCCGATGTCCTGGCGAGCCGGATCGAGCGCTACGATCCCGCCGACGCGGCGGAGGTCTCGCGGCGCATCCGAGCGATGGTGGGCATCGAGGAGGCGGTGGACCGCATGACCGCGCTCTACGAGGAGGTCCTCGCCGAGCACCGGCGGCAGGGGAATCCGCCGGCCGAGGAGGAGAGCCGGGCCGCGGCGGCCTACCTGCGCTGGCTCAGCCCCTACGTCGCGGAGCGGGAGGGTCTGGGCGCGGATCTCGAAGCCGTCCGCGCGACCGCCACCTGGCGGCTGCGCGAGCGGCTCCTGGGGGTGGGGTCGTTGCGGCGGGTGTACGGTTGGGTGCGGGGGGTGAGACGCTGAGTGCCCGCAATCCGCGGAATCAGCACAGAGCGCTGTATGATGTGGTCATCTATGAGGAATCTCGAGAGGATCACCCTGGACCCCAACGTGATGGGCGGCAAGCCTTGTATCCGAGGAATGAGGGTCACCGTCGGCACGATCCTCGGATTATTGGCGGCTGGCCACACCGAGGACAGAATTCTTCAGGCCTACCCATACCTGGAGCGCGAGGATATTCGGCAAGCTCTCGCTTACGCGACGTGGAGGGTCGAGGAGGTTGAGGTCCCCCTGAGCCTTGGCGCTCCATGAAGATTCTCGTGGACATGAATCTCTCGCCCGAGTGGATACGAACCCTGAACGGGGAGGGCTTTGAAGCGATTCATTGGTCGAACGTCGGAAGCCCCAAGGCCCAGGACGCGGAGATTCTTGAGTGGGCCCGGCGGAATAACTGGATCGTTTTCACCAACGATTTGGATTTTGGACACATTCTCGCCATCACCCAATCAGAAGGGCCGAGCGTTCTTCAGGTCCGAGCCCAGGATCTTCTCCCGGAAAGTCTCGGGGAGATCGTCGTGGCAGCCCTCCGGCAGAACCGGGAAGCTTTAGAAGCCGGGGCTTTGATCGTGGTTGACGAAAGCTCGCTTCGAGTCCGTATTCTGCCGATCAGGCGAATCAAATAAATCCGCTCCCCTCTCAGGATCGCCCATGAAAACCATCGACGCCTCCGTCCTCCCCGCCAGCACCGGGAATCCCAATTACTTCACCGGCGACGTCACCCTGCGGCCGATCCCGGCGGAGGGAGCCGATCCGGTCAAGCTGATCCGCGTCGAATTCGGTCCGGCGGCGCGGACGCACTGGCACACCCACAGCGGCGTGCAGATCCTCTTCGTCGCGGAGGGGCGGTGCCGGTATCAGCACGCGGGCGGGGCTGTCGAGGAGGCGGGGGCCGGCGAGACGGTCTACATTCCGGCCGGGGAGAAGCACTGGCATGGGGCCACCCCGGAGGCTCCGATGGTGCACATCGCCATGAATATCGCCCTGGAGACGGAGTGGCTGGAGCCGGTGAGTGAGGAGGAGTACGGGGGGTGAGGCGCCCGCTCCTGTTAAGATCAACCCTTTGCCAAGCATCTCCTTTCCGCTCTTCGGAGGAAAAACATGACCGCGAATTCACGGAAGGTCGGGCTTTGGATGGCCCTCAGCCTTTTGATCGCCCTGCGGGCCGGCGCCCGCGAATCGGGGCCCCTCACCATGGCGCTCCAGTACACGCCCCAGGAGAGCGTCGGCTCCTCCAGCGCCGTGCTCTCTCCCGGTATGACCGACCGGCCGGTGCGGCTGTCGATGGCCGACGGCCGCGCGGGCGATCCCAAGACCATCGGCGAGATCTCGGACCACGACGACAAGGTCTTCCCGGTCTACGCCTCGAACGACGTTGCCGGCTGGGCCACGGAGGTGCTGAAGAAGAACGCCGCCGACTGGGGCATCAAGGTGACTCCCGACGCCCCGCTCTCCCTCGCCGGCAAGCTGACGCAGCTCCGCCTGGTCGCCAGCACCAAGGCCCTGGGCGCCACCTACACGGTGGAGATCCAGGTGGCCTTCACGCTCTCGGATTCCAAGGGGCGCACCCTCTGGGAGGGCGCCGCCAAGGGGGACGCCACCCGCTACGGCCACGCCCGCAGCGCCGAGAACGCCAACGAGGTGCTGAGCGACGCCATCAAGGAGGCCTACGCCAACATCTTCAACGATCCCGGGCTCCAGAGCGCCTGGCTGGGCAAGAGCAAGCCGGTGGCCTCGGCGTCCACTCCGGCCGCCACCGCGCCCGCCGAGCCCCCGGTCTCCCCCGAGACTCTGCTGGCCGATCTGGTCAAGCTCAAGAAGCAGGGCTTCACCACCGACCTTCTGGTCGACTACGTCAACGGGAAATCGCTCACCAAGGCCCTCTCGGCGGACGACCTCGTGAAGTGGAAGAACGCCGGCATGCCCCAGGAGGTCATCAAGGCGGCGTTGGGTAAGGGGAAGGGGTAGAATCCCCACCCGCATGCCCCACGTCCAGCTCCTCCCCACCACCGACCGGCTGCTGCGCCGGATCGACGCCATGGCGGGCCAGCCGGTGGCGATGCTGGTCGATCTGGTGGCGGACGTGTTCGTCACGGGCACGCCGAAGCGGATCAGCCGGGAGGCGCCGGTGCTCATCCTGTCGTATCAGGGGGAGCGGCTCACCCCCGGCGGCGGGGCGAACGCGGTGGCCAACGTCGCGGCCCTGGGGGGGCTCCCCCTGCCGCTCGGCGTGGTGGGGGACGATCCGCACGGCCGCGGGCTGCTCGCCGATCTGGGGGCGCGGGGGGTGCGGACGGAAGGCATCCGGGTGCGGCCCGGCTACCGGACCCCCACCAAGGTGCGCATCCTCGGCGGCGGCAAGCACTCGATCAAGCAGCAGATCGTGCGCTATGACATCGAGGAGACGCTCACCCTCGACCGCGAGGACCGCGAGCACTTCACCTCC
>JAICSG010001200.1 GCA_025937035.1 Thermoanaerobaculia bacterium
AGAGGGGCGAGGACGCGCTCGCGGAGGAGGTCCATCAGCGGCCTCTTCAGGCGTCGCTCCGCCGCCCGGCCGTAGAGGAGAAACCCGAGATCGCTGTAGGTGTCTGCCCGGGCTCCCGCGAGATCGCCGTCCCGCCCCCCACCCACGATCAGCTCCTCCGCCTCCTCCAGGCTCCGACAGCGGCGGTAGAGCGGCGTCCAGGCCGCCACCCCCGAGCGGTTCCGGAGCAGGTCGGAGAGGGGGCGAGGGGAGAGCCGCGCGTGCGCCTGGGGCCAGAGATCGCCGATCCGGGTCGCCAGCGTCAACGAGCCTTCGGCGTCGAGGACCAGGGCGAGCGTCGCCACGACCGGCTTGGTGACCGAGGCGAAGTCGAAGCGGGTGTCGATTCCCGTCGGAGCCTCCCCCACCGCCTCCTCGATCTCGATCTCTTCGCGCGTGGCGACCAGCGCCACGGCGGCCGAGACCACGCCCTGGCTCACCAAATCGCCCAGAAAGGTCCGGATCCTCCCCTGCGTCTCCTCCCCACTGTAGAGACACCCCGTGGGGCGTCTCCCGACCTCGGACCGTCCCCCCCGCCTCGGAGACGCCCCACGGGGCGTCTCTACAGAGGAGGGCCGAAAGGATTTCTCAGACATAGTTGGCGGGATCGCCGGTCTGGAAGACCACCACCCGCTCGCCCGGCGCGAAGGCTCCGGCGGCCTCCAGATCCTCGACCGCGGCAAGCGCGGCGGCCCCCTCGGGTCCGACCCGCAGCCCCTCGTGGGAGGCGATCCAGCCGGCGATGCCTTCGAGACGGCTTTCGTCCACCGCGATGGCGCTGCCGCCGGTCTCGTAAAGGGCCCGCAGGACCAGGAAGTCGCCGATGGCCCGCGGCACCCGCAGACCCCAGACCCGGGTGTTCGGATTCTCCCAGGGCTCGGCGGCGTCCTGGTTGGCCTCCCAGGCGCGTACGATCGGCGCGCAGCCGGCGGCCTGGACGGCCACGAAGCGCGGGCGTTTGGGGCCGATCAGCCCCAGTTGCTCGAGCTCGGCGAAGGCCTTGTGCATCCCCACGATGCCGGTGCCGCCGCCCAGGGGATAGATGATCCAGTCCGGCAGCTCCCAGTCGAGCTGCTCGGCGAGCTCCAGCCCCATCGTCTTCTTCCCCTCCGCCCGGTAGGGCTCGCGCAGGGTCGAGAGGGTCCAGAAGCGCTCCTTCCCCGGCTCCAGCAGCTTCGCGGCCTCGACCAGGGTCCCAGGGCTGGAGAGCACCTCGGCACCGTACTCCCGGCAGCGTTCGAAGACCGTGCGCGGCGTATCCTCAGGCAAGGCCACCCGGGCCGGCAGGCCGGCCGCCGCCGCGTAGGCCGTGAGGGCCAGGGCGGCGTTGCCGGCGCTGGCGAGCTGCACTCCCGGCGCTCCCAGCTCCCGGGCGCGGTTGACGGCCAGCGACAGCCCCCGGGCCTTGAACGAGCCGGTGGGATTGCCCGACTCGTCCTTGAGCCAGAGCTCGACCCCCTCCGGAGCGAAGCGGCGCAGGCGGACGAGCGGCGTGGCCCCTTCGCCCAGGTCCACCCGGCCGGCGAAATCGGCCACCGGCAGGAGCTCGCGGTAGCGCCAGAGGGTCCAGGGCCGGCCCGGCAG
>JAICSG010000082.1 GCA_025937035.1 Thermoanaerobaculia bacterium
CCGGCGGCGAGCAGCGACTTGAGCTCCGAGGCGAAGCCCAGCCGGCGGCCGTCGTCGGCCAGGAAGAGGGGCTTCTTACCAACCCGGTCGCGGGCCAGCAGGAGCTTGCGGCGGCGGAAGTCGGCCACCGCCAGGGCGAACATGCCGGCCAGGCGCTCGACGCAGCCGGCCCCCAGCTCCTCCCAGAGATGGACGATCACCTCGGTGTCCGAGCGGGTGGCGAAGCGGTGCCCCCGCTCCTCCAGCCCCCGGCGCAGCTCGCGGTGGTTGTAGATCTCGCCGTTGCAGACCACCGCCACCGTGCGGTCCTCGTTGAAGATCGGCTGATGGCCGCCGGCCACGTCGATGATCGACAGCCGGGCGTGGCCGAGCCCCATCGTCCCGGCGAGATGGACCCCCTGGTCGTCCGGGCCGCGGTGGCGCAGCGGGGCCACCATGCGGGCCACTGTCTCGCGCCCTACCAGCGAGGGCTCCGCGTAATGGAACAGGCCTGCGATCCCGCACATGGTCAGGCCCTCCTCGCCATCGCGGGCTGGGGAAGGGGCCGCTTCCACCACGGCTCGTTGGAGACGGGGGCCGCCGGCGCCGCCGCCTCCGCTCCCGCCGCCGCTTCCGAGCGCGCGATGATCTCCAGGCTCACGCTCATGGCGATGAGCTGGTAGAGCAGCTCGGAGTAGGCCGTGCTGAGGAAGATGCTGCCGATCAGGTAGGCGAGGAGCGAGATCTGGAGCATGCGGGCGTAGACCTCGACCCAGGAGTCCCGCTCCGCGGCCCGCTGCATCCGCCGCAGGCTCCAGAAGCCCGAGGCGATGGCGGCCAGGAAGAGCACCAGGGCCGGCAGGCCGCACTCGCAGAGGATCTGCAGATAGGCGTTGTGGGACACCCGGAAGCGCTCCGGCTCCGGCGAGTAGTCGCGGTAGACCACCTCCAGGTTGTTCGGCCCGACGCCGAAGACCGGATAGTCGAGGAACACCCCCCAGGAAGTCTGCCAGGCGTTGAGCCGCCCCATGGCCGAGCGGTCCTCGTGGTAGTCGGAGATCGTCTGCGCCCGCTCGACGTAGTCCTTGGTGAAGCGGTCGGAGGTCCAGAAGTAGAAGCCGCCGAGCGCCAGCGCGACCACCAGCATCACCGCCACCCGGTGGCGCGAGCGCCAGATGAGCAGTGGCAGGACGGCGGCGAGCGTGAGCAGGCCCCCGCGCGAGAAGGTGAACAGGATGGTGGCCACGCAGAGGGCGGCGACCACCCACGCGGCGATCTTGAGGTAGCGCTGCTTCTCGGTGAGGATGATCGCCGCCAGCAGGGGCAGGATCATGTTGAGGACCATGGCGAAGCTGTTGTTGTCCGACATGAAGCCGCCCGGCCCGTCGTAGTAGCGGGCGCCGCCGGTCAGCAGCCCCAGGAAGCCGCGCTTGGCGCCCAGGAAGCCGATCGAGAAAGCGATCAGTATCACCAGGTAGCGGAATCTCTGGCGGTCGATCACCAGCCCGGTGGTGATGACGCTGATCGCGATCGCCTTCCAGTAATAGCCGTACATCTCCCCCGAGACGTCGGGCAGCACGGCGGTCACCACCGTGATGCTGATCCATCCGGCGAGCAGGAGGAGCAGCACCGTCTGGACCTTGAGGGTCAGCCAGCGCTCGCGCCCCAGCGCCATCACCAGGCCGATCGCCAGGGCGACCGCCACCACCTGCGAGAGCGGCAGGGTGCGGGAGGCCCCCCAGGCCATGTCCTGCGGCCGCATGTAGGCCAGCCACCCGTAGACCAGCAGCCCGAAGTAGGGGCGGAAGACGATCACGGGCAGCGAGGCGCAGACGAGGCCGATGACGATCAGGTCACGCACGCCGCGCCTCCCGCGCCGCGGCGGCCGGAGCCGGAGCCTCCATCTCGGCGCGCCGGCCCTCCGGCGGCAGTGGAGAGCCGGCCGGCGGGCGTGCCACGGTGCCGACCAGATCCTCCAGGCGGTCGAGATTGGGGGCCCAGCGGTAGTTGGCGAGCAGCCGCTGGCGGGCGCAGTCGGCCAGGCGCTCGCGCTCGCGCTCGTCCTCGATCAGGGTGGAGATGGCCCGCTCCATCCCCTCGTCGGTGGAGGCGGCCAGCAGGTCCCGCCCGCTGCGGAAGCCGCCGTCGGCGAGACCCGCGAGCACGCGCTCCGTGCACACCACCGGCAGGTTCGAGGCGATCGCCTCCAGCACCTTGTTCTGCACCCCCTGGGCGATGCGCAGGGGCGCCACGAACACCCAGGCGCGGGCCAGGAAGGGGCGCACGTCCCCCACCGCGCCGGTGACCTGGACGCCGGGGATCTCCCCCAGGTCGCGCACCGCCGCCACCGGCGAGCGGCCCACGATCAGCAGCTCGGCCTCGGGGTGGTGCTGGCGCAGGCGCGGGAAGACCTCGCGGGCGAAATGGGTCACCCCGTCGACGTTGGCGAAGTAGTCCATCTGGCCGGTGAAGACCAGGGTCGGCTTGGCGGCCTTGGGCAGGTCGAGCGGCTGGAAGAAGTCGACGTCGACGCCGTTGAGCAGGGTGACGGCCCTGGCCGCCGGCGCGCTCGCCTTGTAGAGCCGGGTCTCGTTGCCGGTGGCGAAGGCGATGCGCTGGAAGCGGCCGGCGAGCGAGGCCTCGTAGCGCCGCAGCCGCCGCGCCTCCAGGGCGTAGACCGGCCGCAGGGGGAGCGGCGCGAAGCGGGCGTACTGGGCCCACTTGGCCGAGTCGACGTCCACCATGTCGAGGATCGCCGGCACGTCCGGCGCCAGGGCGGCGTAGGGAGCCATCGACGAGCAGTAGACGACGGCCACGTCGAAGCGCTCGCGGCGGGCCAGCTCGCGCACCCGCTCCGCCATCTCCTTGGACTCGAAGAAGGACAACGAGAGCGGGCGCGGACGCCAGGCCCCGAGCGCCGCCCGCGCGAAGGAGGCCGGACGGCTCAGGGGGAAGACCTCGACCCGCTCGCACATCGCCTCCAGCGGCGCCAGGTCGGGAACGGGCCCATCGCAGAGCGCCAGCACGCTCACCTTGTGGCGCTCGGAGAGGGCCCGGATCTGATGGTAGGCGCGGATCTTCTCCCCCTTGTCCGGCGGGTAGGGGACGCGGTGGCAGAGGTAGAGGATCCGCAGGCCGGCGCGCGGGCGGGCGACGTGCCGCAGCAGGTCCACGGGGGGTTTCGGCGAGGGCGCCGCGTCGTTCGGAAGGGCCGGCTCGGTCATCGGGCACCTCGTCCCAGCAGCACGATCCTGGCCGTGGAGAGCAGGATCGAGATGTCCAGGAACAGAGACAGGTTCTTGATGTAGTAGAGATCGAACTTGAGCTTCTCGATCGACTCCTCGAAGGTGGAGGCGTACGGCGCCTTGACCTGCGCCCAGCCGGTCAGGCCCGGCCGCACCACCAGCCGCTGCTCGTACCAGGGGCACTGCTCCTTGAGCTGGTCGACGAACATCCGGCGCTCGGGGCGGGGGCCCACCAGGCTCATGTCGCCCACCAGCACGTTCCAGAGCTGCGGCAGCTCGTCGAGGCGGGTCTTGCGGATGAAGCGCCCCACGCGGGTGACCCGGGGGTCCCCCTCGACGGCCCAGCGGGCGCCAGCGGCCTCGGCGTCGGTGCGCATGGAGCGGAACTTCCAGAGGGTGAACTCGCGGCCGCCGCGCCCCACCCGCTCCTGGCGGAAGAAGACGGGGCCGGGGGAGTCGAGCCGCACGGCGAGGGCCACCAGCAGCATGAAGGGCAGCGCCACGACCAGCCCGACCGTGGCCACCAGGATGTCGAGCAGGCGCTTGGCGAACAGGGTGCCGCGCGAGACCACGAAACCGTCCGAGAAGATCAGCCACGACTTGCGCAGCCCCTCGACCATGATCTTGCCGGTGAGCTGCTCGTAGTAGCTGTACCCCTCCTGCACGCGGATGCCGTTGGTCTTGCACTCCAGCAGGGCGTCCATGCTGAGGTGCCCGCGGTAGTCCATGGCGGCCACCACCACGCGGGTGACCCCGTGCTGGACGGCGAGCTCGCACGCCTGGGCCGTGGTGCCGATGACGCGCGGGTTGATCAGGCTCACCCCCTGGAGCGCCGGATCGTCGTCGAGGAAGCCGACCACGCGGTAGCCCAGGTGCTTGCGCGACAGGATCTCGCGGGCGATGTCGATCGCCTTCTTGTCGGAGCCGACGATCATCACCCGCTCGGCGAATCCCTCCGAGCGGAGGAGCCAGCGCAGAACCACCCGCCAGGCGAGCACGAGGGACATGCCGAAGACCAGCGCCAGGGCGAAGACGCCGCGGCCGGTCTGCACGTCGGGGACCATGAAATAGAGCGCCCAGGAGGCGACCGCCAGCACCGAGAAGGCGCGCAGCAGCCGGATCAGCAGCTCCCGGCTCGACAGCCGCTCCCCGAAGTCGTAGAGGCCGTTGGCGTAGAGGCAGAGCAGACCGATGATCATGAAGGTCAGCGCGTCGTTCAGAACCGTGGAGCCCGGCGGCAGCGTGCCGGGGCCCACCCCCAGGCGGAGCTGGATGGCGAGCGGCACCGCCGCCAGCAGCAGCAGCCCCTCGGCGGTCAGCGAGACCACCGCCGGCAAGGCCCAGTAACGGTTGAACAGTCGGATCATCGCCTCGTCTCCCGGGCTAGTAGTACCCGCGGTATCCGCGCGCCGAGACCGGCGCGAAGTTGAGCACCGCTCCGATGAGCTTCTCGGGCCCGAGGGCCGAGAGGGTCTTCTCGATGTCGTGCCGCTTGCTCTGCCCCGCCCGCACCACCATCACCACGCCGTCCGAGCGGGCGGCCAGCGACCGGGCGCTGGCGAGCAGCGTCATCGGCGGCGAGTCGATCACCACGATCTCGTAGGCGGCGCGGGCCTCGTTGAGCACCTCCGACATCCGCCGCCCCGACATCAGGTCGCCGGCCACCTCGGAGGCGCCGGCGAGCAGCACGTCGAGGCTGCTCCCCTCCAGCGTGACCACGGAGTCGGCGATCGTCGTCCGCCGCTCGAGCACCTGCTGCAACCCCGGCCGGTCGGGCCGCTCCGGAACGAAGTAGGTGTGGAGCTGCGGGCGCCAGAGGTCCCCTTCGAGCAGCAGCACGCGCCGCTCCTCGCCGCGGGTGAGGGTGACGGCCAGGTTGAGGCTGGTCAGCGTCTTGCCCGCCCCCTCCTCGGCGCTGGTCACGGTCAGCGTGTACCCCCAGGTGCCCAGCGGGTTGATGCGCTCCTCGACCTGCACGGCCAGGCTCCGGTACTGCTCGGCCACGAAGGTCGGCTTGTCCATGTAATTGACCACCGGCGCGTCGTCGCTCAGCTGCACGCGGCGCGACGGCGCGAGATCGCGGTGGATCCTCGGGGGTCTCTCGGTCCTCAGCGGCATGTCCATGGGTCGTCATCTCCTCCTGGTCCGAGAGGCGCTCCGGGCGCCTTGAAAGACGGGAATGGTGGCCAGCACGGGCAGGCCGGGGAAGGCCTGCTGCAAAGCTTCGACATCGGGATAGGTGTAGTCCGAGCGCTCGCGCAGCAGCGCCGCCATCAGGCCCAGCAGGCCGCCGGCGATCAGCCCCAGGCCGAGCACCAGGAGCCGGTTGGGGCTGTAGGGAGAGGTCGGCGGCAGCGCCCGCTCGAGGATGGTGAAGCTCTCCCCCTGCTGGCTCTTCTCGAGGTTCTCGTAGAGCCGGGCGTTCAGCCGCTTGTCGAGCAGCGACTCGTAGGAATTCTTGATGTTGTCGTAGTCGCGGGTCAGCGACAGCAGCTCCTGCTCGACCCGCGGCACGTTCTCCAGCCGCCCCTGGACCCGCGCGATGTCCCCCAGGATGCGCTCGCGCTCGGTCTTCAGGCTGCGGATCTCCAGGTCGACCGAGGCCACCTCGGCCTTGAGCATGGGATCGGCCTTCGGCGCGTCGGCGTCATCGTCGCCGGGCGCGGCGGAGGCGGCGGTGCTCGCGGCGGGGGGCGGCGTCCGCTGAGCCTTCTCCAGGGCCTCCAGCTGGGCGATCTCGGCGCGGGTGCGGATGACGTCCGGATGGCGGTCGGTGTAGCGGGCGCGGAGCTCGGCGAGCTGGGCCCGGAGCTGGTCGAGGTGCGACGGCTTGTCCGGCCCGGCCGAGACGACCCCGAGGGCGGCCAGGGTCGAGCGGCGGGCGCCACTCTGCTGGTTGCGCAGCTCGGCCATCTGGCTCTGCAGGAGGAGGCGGCGCGTCTCGGCCTTGTCGAGCGCGTCCATGTTGATCTCCAGCTTGGTCTGGAGCTGCTCGACGCTGCGCAGGTTGGTGTCGCGCTGCTCGGGGAGGTCCCCGATGTTCTGGCGCTTGAACTCGGCGATCCTGGCCTCCTGGATCTCCAGGCGGCTCTTGGTCTTCTCCATCTCGCTCTCCAGGAACGAGGAGGTCCCCTGGGCCTGGTTCTCGCGCAGCTTGAGATTGCTCTCGATGAAGCTCTCCGCCACCCGGTTGGCCGTGCGGGCGGCCTTCACCGGGTCGCGCTCCTCGAAGTAGATGCGGAAGGTGTTCCCCTGGAGCTGGATCGTCAGGTCGCGGCGGGCCCGGGCGATGGCCCCTTCCAGGAAGCCCCGGCGCGTCAGCTCGGGGTAGAGGTCCATCTCGCGGATGATCCGCGCGAGGTTGTCGCGGTTCTTGATCTGCGGCTCGATGGTGCGCAGCCGGTCCTCGATGCTGGTGGCGATCGTCGGCTTCACGTAGTCGGCGGGCACCTTCTGCGGCTCGACCAGCACCGTGGTCACCGCCCGGTAGGTCTTGGGCAGCACCCGCAACGCCCAGATCGCCCCGGCGATGCCGAGCACGAGCGGCACCAGGAACCAGATGCGCCGCCGCCAGACGGCCCGGGTGATATCACTTGGAGTCAGATTTATCATCGGTCGTGGGCCTCCCCAGGCTCGCCGGCTCCACCGGGTTTTCCCCCGAGTTGTAGAGGCGGAAAGCCAGGTTCACGTAGTAGCGGGAATACGAGAGATTGGCGAAGGGCGCCACCTGGGCGCGCTGCCAGATGCGGGAGTAGCCCGCTTCCAGCCGGTACGCCGGGGCGAAGCTCCAGCCGGCGCGCACCGTGCCGGCGGCGAACCGGGTCAGGGTCAGGTCCTGGCCCTGGTCCGGGCCGAGAGTCCCCTGGTGCGGCAGGTCGCGCTGGCGCGAGACGTTGCCGTCGAGCCCCAGGGTCAGCCGCCGGCCGATCGCCGTCGAGAGCCCGAGGAAGGCGTTGTCCGCCGTCACCGCGCGGCCGAGGCCGGCGCCCGGGGAGATGTCGTGGCTGGCGCCCAGCGACCAGTGGAAGAGCCGCTCGTCGCGGGCGAACTGGAGGCTCCCCCGCCAGCCGGTGTCGCTCTCCCGGAAGGCCGTGAAACCGGCGGCCGGCCGCAGCGTCGAGTCCTCCGAGTAGGCGCCCCCCTCCAGCCGCAGGTGATTGTCGCGGCCGATGTCGGTCGCGTAGGCGATCCCCACCGTGCGGACGTCGGAGCTCCCCCGCTGCCGGTAGTCGTAGCGCGCGGCGCCCACGGCGGCCTCGACGCGGCTCCCCCGCGCCAGCTCGAACGCCGCGCCCAGGCGGGCGCCCAGGGTCTCGGAATCGAAGAGGTTGACGTCCTGGTAGCGGAGCAGGGAGTGCGAGACGCCGGCGAACATCGAGGCGTGGCGGCCGAGCGTCTGATCCAGGGAGACGTCCAGGACGTTGCTCAGCTGATTGCCGTGCCGGGTCACCACCGTGGTCTGAGTGGTGTTGACCGGCGCGTAGAGATCGATGTCGGGGGTGGAGATCAGGTTCTCGCGCACGTTCAGGCGCGTCTGCCGGCTGAGGTCCCCGATGAGGGCGAAGTCGAGCCGCTGGGTGGTGCCGGAGAGGCCGGAGCCGTCGAGCGTCCGCTCGTAGTACGGGGAGTAGCCGAGCGCCAGGCTCAGCCGCTCGAGGGCGTAGGAGAGCCGGAGGTTGAGCCCCAGCCGTCCCACCGTCCGGCTCTGCTGGAGAGACTGATCCTGCTGGAGGCCGTAGTTGCCGTCGTCGCGGGCCCCCGCCTCCCCCTCGACCACGACGTTGAGGCGGCCCGGCGCCTGCGCCCTGGCGGGCCCGGCGAGCAGCACGAGGAGCAGCCCCAGGGGACCGATGCTCCTCCACTTCGTTGCTGGCAGCCTCTTCATAAGGTCGTCTCTCGTCGAGCTCTCCAAAAACGCCGAAACCGGCGCGAATTCAGCATTCGGCCGGTTCCACGGCATTCCAGGGATCACGCCCAACACCTTTCGATTCATTGCAGCTTGGCGCCCCTCGCGAGGGCCCCTGCCAACTGTTGATCGAGACCTTTTACCCTGGTGTATGCCTCGTGCGAACCGGTTCTCGGCCATCTGCCAAGCCGTCCTACGAGATGCTTCTTCTACTCGATGCTTCCCAGCTGCTCAGGATCGAGGTCCTTCAAACGAAGTCCTGTGCTGCGGCCATGGGAGAGTGCAAGAGGGGTGCCAGTGAGCGCGCCCCGGAGCGTGGCGATCGGCCCTCCCAGGGAGACCGTCGGGGTGTGCCCGGTTTCCGCCGCCCGCTCTTGCAACCCCCGCGTGTAGGTTTTTCCGCCCGGTCTGGAACCGCCTCTTTACCAAGCGCTGATTGAAAGAGACTGATAAGTCGATGATGTGGCTGAGGATAGCGCCCGCCCGCGTCACGCCGCGGACGGGGTTTTGATACCTTTTCGTAACCGGGGAGGGAGATCTCAGGGGACGATCAGCGTGTCGCCGGGCTGGAGGAGGAGGTTGTCCTCGGGCTTCTTGCCGTTGATGATCGACTTGAGCTCGACCTCCATCCGCTTCTCCTGCCGGCCGTCGCGGCCGTCGCGCAGCAGGACCACGCGCCCCTTGGCGTAGGGGGTGAGGCCGCCCGCCAGGGCCAGGGCCTGCATCAGCTTCCCCCGCGGCTCCAGATCGTAGGTCCCGGGATGGGCCACCTCGCCGGTGACGTAGATCTTGCGCGAGTGGATCTCCTTGACCACCACCGAGACGCCCGGCGCCGTAACGTATTCCTTATATCCATCGGTCAGGGTTGCTTTAAGGGCCAGCGGCGTCATGCCCGCCGCCTGCACGTCGCCCAGCAGCGGCACCGAGATGCGGCCGTCCGGGCGCACGGGCACGGTCGCGGAGAGGTCCGGGTTCTTCCAGACGGAGACCTCCAGCACGTCGCCGATGCCGATCAAATAGGCGTTCGGCGGGTCCTGCTGGGTCCGCGTGACGGTCTGGGCGGAAGCCGCTCCGCAGAGCAGGACCAGCAGAGCGGCGGCGATTCGCGATATGGCCAGGGTTCTCATACCCACACTCCTCCGAGCGAACAAAGGTTCACCTGCGGTTGGCCGGAAGTGCAAGAAGCGCGCCGGAGCCCCCCCCCGGCCCCCTGGCCTGCGCGTTGCATTCAGGATCGCTCGCAGCACCAAAAGCCCGCGCACGCGGGGAGGCCCACACCATGAAGAAACGCCTGCTCGATTGGATCCTCTGCCCTCAGTGCGGCGACCGGCCGCGGCTCGACGTCTTCCAGGAAGGAAAGGTGGAGCTCCCCTCGCCGGTGGCGTCGCCGGCCTGCTCCTTCTACTGCGGCCGGCACGGCGTGGCCCGGCCGGGTGAGATCACGCCGCCCCCGGACTGCAATTCCTGCTATCGCGAGGAGATCCTGGAAGGGGCCCTCTCCTGCGCCTGCGGGCTGGTCTACCCGATCATCGACGGCATTCCCAGGATGCTCCGCAACGCCCGCGAGGAGTACCCCGACTTCTTCGCCCGCCACGGCCTGGCCGGCGTGCAGAAGTCAGCCGGCGTGCCCGGGGGGGACCGCCGCAGCTCGAAGAGCTTCGGCCTCCAGTGGACCCTCTACCAGGAGGGGGACGCCACCTGGTTCAAGGACGACGCCGGCCTGCGCAAGAAGGAGTTTCTTTATAACCTCGACACCACCCCCGAGGAGCTGCGGGGCTCCACCCTGCTCGACGGCGGCTGCGGCAACGGCGAGCTGACGCGGGCGGTGGCCGAATACGGCCCCGAGATCGTGGCCATGGACTTCAGCCGCAGCGTGGAGAACGCCCGCCGGCGGCTGTTCGAGAAGGGGTTCCCGGTGTCGCACAAGGTCCACTATCTCCAGGGGAACCTCCTGGAGCTGCCGCTGCTGCCGCGGAGCTTCGACATGGTGCACACCTCGGGCGTGCTCCACCACACGCCGAGCACCTACCGGGCCTTCCGCTCGATCAGCACGGCGGTGAAGCCGGGGGGCAAACTCTACGTGCAGCTCTATCGTCTGCGGCCGCGGTGGATCCATCTCGTCAACG
>JAICSG010000961.1 GCA_025937035.1 Thermoanaerobaculia bacterium
CGTCCTTCCCGGGAGAAGACGGTGGGAAGGACCTCAAGGAGCCGCAGCGTGCTCTTCTCCATGAGGACGGGCAGGTCGAGAGCGCCCAACTGGGCCGCGCGCACGTTGAAGGCCGGGAGCAGGCCGGAGGAGTGCGCCACGAAGTGCCGGTGCCCCATGGCGTCGGGAGGCGTCACGTCGTAGAACGCCGACGAGGCCATGATCAGCCCACCGCCGCCGCCGTACCGGGGCGGGGCCGGCGACGTCAGCCAGAGGAACATCTGCTCGGACCACTTGTAGAAGGTGCAGTTGGGACGGTCTGGGAAGTGCACGCTGTCGGCGGGTTTCACCGAGCCGTTCAGGGAAACGACACCCGCATCGAACCACGAGTTGAATTCCGCGGCGGTCAGTGAGTCGGCTCCAGCGAGGCAGGTGCTCCCCGCGTCCGACGGGAGGCTCAGTTGCGAGAGCGCATAGGCGACACTGAAGACGAGGCTTGTGGCCAGGGCTGCGAGCACAACTTTCCTTACAAGAGAACGCGTCATGGATCCCCCTTGGCGATCAACGACCTTACGTTTTACATCGGCGACACGGACGGCGAGCGGATGGAAGGAGCCCCACCGCGGAAACGCACCCAATGCTTTACAAGGTGCTTCTCTAAAACCTCATGGTACAGCTGGGCCCATGAAGCGAGCCGACAGGGTCAGTGGCTCTTTTCGTTCTTCCACCCCGTCCACCCCGGCCCGCGCACCACGCGGCCGGCGGCGGCTCCGGTGGGCTCGCCGTCCTTGAGGACCTGGACGCCGTTGACGAAGACCTGCCGGACCCCCGTGGCGTACTGGTGGGGCTTGTCGTAGGTGGCGTGGTCCGCGATCTTCGCCGGATCGAAGACCACCACGTCGGCGAAGTAGCCCGGCTTGAGCAGGCCCCGGTCGCGGATCTTGAGGTTGGTGGTTGGCAGGGAGGTGAGCTTGCGGACCGCCTCCTCCAGGGGGATCACCTTCTCGTCGCGCACGTAGTGCCCCAGCAGGCGGGCGACGTTGCCGTAGGTGCGCGGGTGGGCGTTGGACTTCAGGAAGACCCCCTCGGCCGAGGGGGCCTCGGCGTCCGAGCCGAAGCTGACCCAGGGGAGCGCGATCTGCTTCTTGACGTTGTCCTCGGACATCAGGAAATAGACGGTGCCGATCCGGCTGTCGTCCTCGATCACCAGGTCCATGGCGGTCTCCTCGGGAGACTTGCCGCGCATCCTGGCGATCTCACCGAGCGTCTTGCCGGTGAGCGGCTTCAGCTTGTCGTTCTTGAAAGCGACGAGGAGGATCTTGTCGGGCCCGGCGGCCACGAAGAAGTTCTCCCAGGCGTCGGTGGGGGTGTCCATCTCCTTCTTGACCCGCTCGCGGATGGCGGGGTCCTTGAGGCGCGTGAGCCAGGCCTCCAGGCCCCCTTCCTGGACCCAGGGAGGCATGGAGGCGTCGAGGCCGGTGGCGCCCGCCGTGTAGGTGTACATGTCGGCCGTGATCTTGAGGCCGGAGGCGCGGGCGTCCTCGATCTTCTTGATGGCGGCGTCGAGCTTCCCCCAGTTCTGCTGGCCGGCGGCCTTGAGGTGGTAGATCTCGGCCGGGAGCTTGGCCCGGCGGGAGATGTCGATCAACTCGTCGATCCCCTCCAGCAGGCGGTTGCCCTCGCTGCGCATGTGCGAGATGTACATGCCGCCGTACTTCGAGGCCTCCTCGCAGAGGGCCACGAGCTCGTCGGTGCCGGCGTAGAAGGCGGGGGCGTAGATCAGCGAGGAGCCCACGCCGAGCGCCCCCTCCTCCATGGCCTGATCGACCAGCTTGCGCATGCGCGCCAGCTCCTCGGGAGTGGGGGGGCGGTTGGCGTAGCCCACCTCGTGGATGCGCACGGTGGTGGCGCCCACGAAGGAGGCCACGTTGGGAGCGATGCCGCGCGCCGCGAGCTGGTCGAGGTACTCGCCGAGGGTGGTCCAGGTGACGGGATATTTGACGTCCCCCTGCTGCTCGACGGTCTCCCTTTTCATGGCGTCGTTGAGGGGGCCCATGGAGCCCCCCTCGCCCATGACCTCCAGGGTGACCCCCTGCCGGAGGTCGCTCTGGGCGGGGCCGTCGCCCAGCAGCGACTCGGTCGCCCAGCTCAGCATGTTGACGAAGCCGGGGGAGACGGCGAGGCCGCGGGCGTCGACCTCCCTCTTCCCTTTGGCGCTCCCGAGCGAGCCGACCGCCACAATCC
>JAICSG010000491.1 GCA_025937035.1 Thermoanaerobaculia bacterium
CAGCTCCTCCAGACGGGAGGCCAGCGGACCGCCGCCCCCGGTCCACTCCTTCACCCAGCTCGCCTTGCCCAGCGCCACCTGGCGACCCTCCACCCATCCCTCGATGCCGGAGCCGAGCCGCTCGGTCACGTCGGTCGGGAAGGTGAGAGGAATGCCGCGGTCGCGGGCGGCGGCCACGATGGCGGCCGCCAGCACGTGGGGAGAGACCTGGTCGAGCGAGGCCGCCAGGCGGAGCAGCTCCTCGGGCGGCAGGCTGTCGAAGGTCTCGATCCGGGCCACCGTGGGGACGCCGGTGGTCAGGGTCCCCGTCTTGTCGAACAGCAGGGTGCGGGCGCGGGCGAGCCCCTCGATCACCGCTCCCCCCTTGACGATAATCCCCCGGTGGGCCGCGCGGGAGATGCCGGCGATGAAGGCCACCGGCGCCGCCAGGATCAGCGGGCAGGGGGTCGCCACCACCAGCACCGCCAGGGCGCGGACGGGCTCGCCCGAGAGCAGCCAGGCGAGACCGCCGATGGCGAGGGTCAGGGGGAGGAAGATCAGCGAGTAGCGGTCGGCCAGCCGCACGAAGGGGGCGCGGGAGGCCTCGGCCTCGCGCACCAGCCGCACGATCGCCGCGTAGGTGCTCCCCTCGGCCGTGGCCACCGCCCGCAGGTCGAACGGGCCGCCGGCGTTGACGCCGCCGCTCGACACCCGGTCGCCGGACCGCCGCTCCACCGGGGTCGACTCGCCGGTGAGCGCCGATTCGTCCAGCACGGCCTCGGAGGCGAGGAGGACGCCGTCTACCGGCACGATCTCCCCCGGCTTGACCAGCAGCCGGTCGCCGGGCTTGACCGACTCGATGGGCGGATCGGCGAGGTGGTCCTCCTCATAGCGGTGGACGACCCGGGGGGCGCGCTCCACCAGCCCGGAGAGCTCCTTGCGGGCGCGGGCGGCGGCGTAGATCTCCAGCATCTCGCCGCCGGAGAGCATCAGCGCCACCACGGCCCCGGCCAGGTACTCGCCGAAGGCCAGGGCGCCGGCCATGGCGAGCAGGGCGATGGCGTCCACCCCCAGCTCGCGCCGGAGCAGGCTGGCGGCGATGTCGAGCGCCAGCGGCAGGAGGACCAGGACGATCGTCCCCTGCCAGAGATGGTCGGCGAGGTGGTGCCGGCCCGCCAGCCAGGCGGCGCCTCCGGAAAACAGGCCGAGGAGGGTGAGCGCGAACGCCGCCCGGGTGAAGCCCCGGGAGGACCACCAGGGCTCGGAGGCTCGCGCGGCGGCGCTCATCGGCGCTCGGCGGTGCTCATCGGCGGAGGGCCCACAGCCCCAGCCCGGCGATCAGCAGGGCGAGAAGAGCGGCGCCGCTCCCGCTCAGGGCCGGCACCTCGAAGGGGGCCGGCGCCTGGGGCACGCCGGAGAAGAAGATATCCGGCCCGTTGTTGGTGTCGGGCAGGCGCGACAAGTTGGAGGCGGGGGACTGGAAGGCCGCGACGCGGCCGTCCGCGCTGATCTGGCCGCCCAGCTCGAATCCGGAGGGCCCGGCGTTGCCCGCCATGCTGCCGTCGGGCGTGGCGCTGAGGAGTGTGGTGACTCCGGCCTGAAGGTCCCGCCGGTAGACCTGATAGCAGGGCGAGGTTTCGCAAGGGTAGCTCACGCCGGTCACCAGGTCCTGAGCGGCGCTCCCGAAGACCACGTAGCGGCCGTCGTCGCTCGCCACCTGAAAGCCCGCCAGGGTGTCGAGGGCCAGGAAGAGCTCCGAGGGGCCGGCGCCCGTGCCGGTGCCGGCGGCGTTGACGCTCACGAGCCGGGTCACGCCGGCGTCCAGATCGCGCAGGAAGACGTCCGGACCCCGATTGAAGTCGTTGGGGGCCAGTCCACTCGAGTCGCTCTGGAAGGCGACGAAGCGTCCGCTGGAAGTCAGATAGGGGCGGTACGAGCCGAAGTCGGCGCTGTCCGTGCCGGCCTGGTTGACCGACACCAGCCGGGTGGGGCCGGCGGGGAGGTCGCGCGCGAAGACGTCCGGGCCGCCGTTGGTGTCCACGGGCACGAGATCGCTCGCGGAGCTGCCGAAAGCCACCCGGGTGCCGTCCGCGCTGAGGGTCGGGAACGAGGAGGCGCCGTTGCTGCTGCCGGTCCCCGCGGCGTCGACGCTCACCAGGCGGGTCACCCCTGCCTGGAGATCGCGGTAGAACACGTCCGTGGTCCCGTTGGCATCGCCCGCCACCAGGTCGCTGGCGTCGCTGTCGAAGGCGACGATATGACCGTCCGCGCTCAGCGCCGGATGGTGGGAGGCGCCGTTGCCGCTGCCCGCCCCGGCGGCGTTGACGCTGGCCAGGCGGGTCGTGCCCGTGTCCAGGTCGCGGACGAAGACGTCGACCGCGCCGTTGGTGTCCCCAGGCACGAGATTGGCGCCGATGCTCTGGAACGCCACGTGGCGGCCGTCGGCGCTGATCACCGGCTGCGACCCGCCGCCCGGAAGGCCGTTCTGATCCACGCTGACCAGGGTGGTCGTCCGGGCCTGGAGATCGCGGACGAAGACGTCGACCGTGGAGCAGAAGGGGGATGTGCAGGTCGAGCGCTGGTAGGCCACGTAGCGGCCGTCGGCACTGATGTGCGGAAATTCCGCGGCCCCGATGTAGGGGGCCTCGTTGACGCTGGCGAGGACCGTCGTCCCTTGCAGCAGGTCGCGGACGAAGACGTTGACTCCGGGTGGCGTCCCGCCCGGGACGAGGTCGGTGGCGGTGCTCTCGAAAGCCACGAAGCGGCCGTCGGCGCTGAGGGAGTAGTTGAACGAGGCGGCGTTGCCCGCCGCGGTCCCCTGGGCGTTGACGCTGGCCAGCTCCGCGCCGGCGAGCGGACCGGCCGCGGGAATCGCGAGAAGGCCGAGGAGTAGGATCAGGGATGAGGGATTCTGCGGCTTCATGCCGCGATCTTATCCGCTCAGCCCTGCCGCCGGGCGGCGAGCACGGCCTGGATCAGCTCCTCCGGAAGCTCCTCTTCCGGCTCGCAATTCCCCGGCTCGAAGCTCTCGTGGCTGAGCTCGATCGTCTTCCGGTAGCTGTCCAGGTAGGCGACGCACGAGGGGCAGACCGCGAGATGGCGATCGAATTCGTGCGCCTGCTCCGGCGGCAGCTCGCCGGAGATATATGCCCAGAGGAGCTCCAGCACCTCCGAGCAGGGGATGTAGGGCTTCTTCTCGCTCGTGTTCTCGCTCATGCGGCGGCCCCTCGCAGGTGGGGATCGAGCAGCGTGCGCAGCGCCTGGCGGGCGCGGTGGAGCCGGATCTTGAGGGCGTTCTCGGTGACGCCGAGCGCTGAGGCGGCGTCCCCCGTGCTCAGCTCCTCGATGTCGCGCAGGATCAGCACCGTGCGGTAGCTCTCCGGCAGCCGGTCGATCGATTCGCGGACGAGAGCGCAGATCTCCTTGCGGTGGATCAGCTCCTCGACCGGATCGCTCCAGGCCATCGAGGGGGGCGTCTGATGGCCGTCCTCCAGGAACTTGGGGAGCAGGTCCTCGATCGGCTCCTCGGGGCGCCGCTGCCG
Source organism: Thermoanaerobaculia bacterium (assembly GCA_025937035.1). Taxonomy (GTDB): domain Bacteria; phylum Acidobacteriota; class Thermoanaerobaculia; order Multivoradales; family UBA5704; genus DATARR01. The sequence goes on from JAICSG010000491.1 coordinate 3,522, forward strand.
GCTGCGCAGGCGCATCAGGCAGCAGTTGACCACGATCCGGTGCAGCCAGGTCGAGAGGCGGCTCCCCCCCTCGAAGCGGTCGAGCGAGCGGAAGGCGGAGACGAACGCCTCCTGGACGGCGTCGCGGGCGTCCTCCTCGTCGCGCACCAGGCGGCGGGCTACGGCGAGCATGCGCCCTCCGTGCTCCCGCAACAGCCGCGCGAAGGCGGCCTCGCTGCCGGCGCGCAGCTCCGCCAGCAGGGTGTGATCCTCGCCCGCGACCTGGGACGGTTCCATGGCGGCGGAAATATAGCAGAGGCTCTCATCCACCCCTTCGATGCCGGAGGGGTGGAGGAGGTTTCACGAGGTGGGCGCTACGCCGCCGCCTCTTCCTTGACCCCGGCGATGAACTCCCGCAGGGTCTTCTTGGCGTCGCCCAGCACCATCATGGTGTTGGGCTGGATGAAGAGGTCGTTCTCGATGCCGGCGAAGCCGGTGCTCATGCTGCGCTTGAGCACGATCACCGCCCGCGCCTCGTCGGTGTTGAACACCGGCATGCCGTAGATGGGGCTGGCCGGGTTGGTCTTCGCCGCCGGGTTGACCACGTCGTTGGCGCCCACCACCAGGGCCACGTCGGTGCGGGAGAACTCGTCGTTGATGTCGTCGAGGTCGTAGAGCTGGTCGTAGGGGACGTTCGCCTCGGCGAG
>JAICSG010000295.1 GCA_025937035.1 Thermoanaerobaculia bacterium
GACCCGCGTCGACGGCCTGGTGGAGGACATCACCGCCCGCCGCCAAGCGCAGGAGGAGATGGTCCGGCGCTCGATGCACCTCCAGCGCGCCAACGAGGAGCTCCGGCAATTCACCTCGATCGCCGCCCACGAGCTCCAGGAGCCGGTCCGGATGATGGAGCGGTACACCCGCCTGCTCACGGAGGAGCTGGCGGGCAAGCTGGGCTCCGAAGGGGGTGAGCTCCTGGAGATCGTCACCGCCGCCGCGCACCGGCTGCGCCGGCTGATCGAGAGCCTGCTGGCGCTCTCCCGCGCCGAGACCCGGGAGCTCCGGATCGAGACCGCCAGCGCCGAGACCGTCCTGACGCGGGCCCTCGCCGACCTCCAGGAGGTGATCGAGGAGAGCGGCGCCACCATCGAGAGCTCCCCCCTGCCGGAGATCGAAGGCGATCTCCAGCAGATCGCTCAGGTTTTCGAGAACCTCCTCGGCAACGCGATCAAATTCCGCGGCGGCGAGCCCCCCCGGGTCCACGTCTCGGCGGAGCGGGGCCCCCGCGAGTGGATCTTCGCCGTGCGCGACAACGGCCGCGGGCTCCCGCCCGCCGAGGCCGAATCGATCTTCACGATCTTCAAACGGCTCCACCCCGAGGTTCCGGGAAGCGGCATCGGCCTCGCCCTCTGCCGGAAGATCGTCGAGCGCCACGGCGGGCGCATCTGGGCGAAGCCCCTGCCCGCGGGCGGCTCCGCCTTCTTTTTCACCCTCCCCATCTCCTCTACCGATTGAAAAATTGCGGAACGTCGTGTGCTATGATCGCCCCGCTTTCGTAGTCGATCACGTCTTTCTATTCTTTTTTGGGGCCTTGCGCAGGTCAGGCATCACGCCGTCTGCGATGCTTGGAGTCGCCGTACGATGACGACTGGGGAACCGATCGCCGTCCTGATCGTGGAGGACAACCCGGGCGACGCACGTCTCATCCGCAAGCTGTTGGACCGCACCGCTCTCAAGCTTCTCCGCCTCACCGCCTTCGACCGAGTCTCCGCCGCCGTTGAATACCTGTGCGGCCAGGAGAAGGTGGACATCGCCCTCCTCGACGTCTCGCTGCCGGACACCCGGGCGGGCTCGCTCGATTCCCTGACGCGGATCAAGCGGCAGGCGCCGGACCTGCCGGTGATCCTGCTGACCGGCATCGACGACGAGGAGCTGGCGGTGCAGGCGGTCCGGGAGGGGGCCCAGGACTACCTGATCAAGCAGGAGATCGACGAGGGGCTGCTGGGCCGCGCCATCCGCTACGCCATCGAGCGCAAGCGGGCCGAGATGGCGCTGCAGGAGAGCCAGCAGCGCTACGCGCTGGCGGTGAGCGGCGCCAAGGACGGCATCTGGGACTGGAGCCTCGAGGAGGACCGGATCTACCTCTCGCCGCGCTGGAAGGCCATGCTCGGCTTCGAGGAGGGGGAGATCGGCGAGTCCCCATCGGAATGGCTCGGCCGCATCCACCCCGACGATCTGCCGGAGGTCCGGCACGCCATCTCGGCCCACCTCCTGGGCCAGACGCCGGATTTCGAGAGCGAGCACCGGATCCTCCATCGCGACGGCGGCTACCGCTGGGTGCTCACCCGCGGCCTCGCGGTGCGCAAGGGGTGCGGTGAGGCCTACCGCATGGCGGGCTCCCAGTCGGACATCACGGACCGCAAGTCGGCCGAGGAGCGCCTGCTGCACGACGCCTTCCACGATCCCCTCACCGGGCTGCCCAACCGCGCCCTTTTCATGGACCGCCTCGGCATGGCCATCGTCCACGCCAAGCGGCGCCTGAGCTACACCTTCGCCGTCCTCTTCATCGACCTCGACCGCTTCAAGAACGTCAACGACAGCCTGGGCCACAGCGTCGGCGACGAGCTGCTGGTCGCCGTGGCCCGCCGGCTCGAATCCTGCCTGCGCCCGGGCGACACCGTGGCGCGCCTCGGCGGTGACGAGTTCACCATCCTCCTCGACGAGGTGGCCGACGTCGACCACGCCATCCAGATCGCCCAGCGGCTGCATCACGAGATGGCGCGGCCGTTCCAGGTGCAGGGGCACAAGGTCTTCGTCACCCTGAGCCTCGGCATCACGCTCGGCGCGGGCGGGGACTACGAACGGCCCGAGGACGTCCTGCGCGACGCCGACACCGCGATGTACGGCGCCAAGGGCTCCGGCAAGGCGCGGGACGCCATCTTCGACCGCAACATGCACGACCGCGCCGTGGCCCTGCTGCGGCTGGAGACCGACCTGCGGCTGGCGGTCGAGCGCTCGGAATTCGAGATCCATTATCAACCGATCATCTCGCTCACCGACGGCAGGATCGACGCCTTCGAGGCCCTGCTGCGCTGGCGGCACCCCGGGCGCGGCCTCCTGTGTCCGGACAGCTTCGTCTCGGTCGCCGAGGACACCGGGCTGATCGTGCCCATCGGCTGGTGGGTGCTGCACGAGGCCTGCCGCCAGCTCGCGGAGTGGCAATCGCTCCCCTGGGCCAGCGACGCCCTGGCGGTCACCGTCAACCTCTCGGGCAAGCAATTCATCCAGGCGGACCTGGTCGAGCGGATCGCGCAGATCCTGCGCGAGACCGGCATCCGGCCCGGCGGCCTGCGGCTGGAGATCACCGAGGGCACGATCATGGGGCAGGCCGAGGACGCCATCGCCAAGCTCCTCGCCCTCCGCGGCTTCGGGGTCAAGCTCTACATCGACGATTTCGGCACCGGCTACTCGTCCCTGAGCTATCTCCACCGCCTGCCCGTCGACGCGCTGAAGATCGACCGCTCCTTCATCAGCGAGATGAACGGCGGCGACGACCGCTCGGAGATCGTCGGCACCATCGTCACCCTCGCCCGCATCCTGCGCATGGACGTCGCCGCCGAGGGGATCGAGACCGCCGAGCAGGTCTCGCGGCTGCGCGCCCTCTCCTGCCACTACGGGCAGGGGTACTTCTTCTCGGAGCCGCTGGCCGGCCAGGCCGCGGGAGGGCTGATCCAGGCCGGCACGAGCTGGTGAGGGCTACGAGGCCCGCGGCGCCACGAAGCGCGCCAGGATCGGCCCCAGGATCGCCATCAGCAGCACGTAGGCGGCCGAGAGCGGCCCCAGAGTCGGCTCCAGGCCGGCGCTCACGCCGAGGCCCGCGATCACGATCGAGAACTCTCCTCTCGCCACCAGGGTGGCCCCGGCCCGCCAGCGGCCCGGGGGATCGATCCCGGCCCGGCGGGCGGCCCACCAGCCGGTCGCCAGCTTGGTCAGGGCGGTCACGGCGCCCAGGGCCGCCGCCAGCAGCAGGACGGGCGGCAGGCTGGCCGGATCGATCTCCAGGCCGAAAAAGAAGAAGAAGGTGGCCGCGAACAGGTCCCGCAGCGGCGCCAGCATCCGGTGGGCCTGCTCGATCATCGGCCCCGAAACCGCGATGCCCACCAGGAACGCCCCCACCGCCGCCGACACCTGGAGCCGCTGCGCCACCCCGGCCACCAGCAGGACCAGACCGAAGGTGCTCAGCAGGATGATCTCGTCCGATTGATGGGCCGCCGCGCGGCTGATCGCCTTGCCCCAGCGCACCGCCACGAACAGCACCCCGCCCACCGTGGCGAGGGCGATCAGCACCGAGACCGCCCCCTCCCGCAGACCCCGCCCCACCAGCAGCACGGAGACCAGCGGCAGGTAGATCGCCATCGCCAGATCCTCCAGCACCAGGACCGAGAGCACCGGCGGCGTCTCCGGATTGTTGAGCCGGCCGAGCTCCGCCAGCACCTTGGCGATCACGCCGGAGGAGGAGATCCAGGTCACCCCGCCCAGCAGCACGGCCGCCAGCGTCCCCCACCCCAGCAGCAGCCCGGCCACGAACCCCGGGGAGAAATTGAGCGCGAAGTCCACCAGCCCGGACGGCAGGCCGGTCTTCAGGCTCGCCCCCAGCTCCTCCCCCGTGTACTCCAGGCCGAGCATGAACAGGAGCAGCACCACGCCGATCTCGGCGCCGATGTGGACGAACTCCTGGCTGACGTTGAGCGGCAGCAATCCGCCGTTGCCGAACGCCAGCCCCGCCAATAGATAGAGCGGGATCGCCGAGAACCCCCACCGGCTCGCCAGCCGCCCCAGCACCGCCAGCCCCACGATCGCCGCCCCCAGCTCGATGAAGATCCGCGAGACGTCGGTGGCGGCGGCGAGGGCGATCAGCATGCGGGGACTCTATCGCGTTCCCTCTCCCGGAACCGGCGGCTGGGAAGGCAATCCGATCGCCGCCCAGAGCGTGCCGGCGGCCCCCAGCGCCGCGGCCACGGTGAAGGTGAGCTCCGGCCGCACCGTCCAGAGCGCGCCACCGATCGCCGCCGCCCCGGCCACGGCGAAGCCCCGGATCGAGTAATAGAGCCCGACCGTCCGCCCCGGATCGCTCACCGCCAGATCGACGATCAGCGACTTGCGGGCCGGCTCTCCGATCTCCCGCAAACCTCCGATCACGTAGGCTCCCACGAGCGCCGCGAAAGAGTGCGAGAAGACCACGGCGAGCGGAAAGAGGGTGAAAAACAGATAGGTCAGCACCACGAAAGGTTTCTTTTCCGCCCGCTCGGCGAGCATCGCCGCGGGCAGATAGGAGAGGATCGCGGTGACCATCAGCACCGAGGTCAGCAGCCCGAATCTTGCCGGAGAGATGCGCGCGATCTCCAGCGCCCAGACCACCAGGAAGACCTCGGGCAGCCCCTCGCAGAGCCGGATCAGGCAGTCGGCGGTCAGCAGCCGTACCAGCGCCGGCTGGAGCCGCACCTTCCCGCCGCCGGCCGGCGCGGGGTCCTCCGCGGGCCGGTGCGCGCGGAAGGCGCGCCAGAGGCCGAGCAGCATCAGCACCGAGAGCAGGATGGAAACGAAAAATCCGGTCCGCATCCCGCCCGCCATGCCGTAGCGTTGGATCAGATATCCACCCAGGGGCGGCGCGAGGACGATCGGCAACCGCTTCACCACCGACTGCACGGTGAACCCCACCAGCCGGCCGCCGCCCGAGAGCTCCTCCTTGAGCAGAGAGAAGGTCGCCGGCAGCCCGAGCGACTGCCAGGCCATCACCAGCGGCAATCCAATAAAGATCATCGGGATCGACGGCGCGGCCCAGTAGAGCGCGAAACCGGCCACGGTCAGCGCGCCGAACAGCAGGAGGGCTCGCCGGCTGCCCAGGTGGTCGGTGATCACCCCGCCCGGATAGGCGTACCCCGCGTCCAGGAAATCCTTGAAGGTCCCGAACGCGCCGACCAGGAAGGCGGAGGCGCCGAGGGCCCGCAGGTAAGCGGGCACATAGCGGAACCAGAGCTCCTCCCCGAACCCATACACGAAGAGCCCCGCCGCCAGGGCACCCACGCCGCGCTCCAGGCCGAGGCGTTGGCGCCAGGAGGAAGGTGGCATGGGAGGATTATCGTATGGAAAGGCCGCGCCGCCCGGTCCGCCCGGGCATGAATGCCCGGGCTACGTCGCAAACGAAAAGCCGGCTGAAGCCGGCTCCTGAGAGGACTTTCCAGAAAGCGGGGAGCCGGGTTTACCCGGCTTTTCGGTTGAATCGTAGCCCGGGGATTGATCCCCGGGCGGCCCGGGCGTCATCCCCCATACCCCGTCCCCGCCCCCGGCCCCCACGCCCCCGCCGCCCCGCCGGGTGCGGGGTGACCCCGGTTTTGCGTTTTATTCGTTGCCGGGCCATCCAGCCCCGGGCGGGGCGGACGCCCGTAATCTGGGCAAAGCAGGCCTACCTCACCCCTGCCGGC
>JAICSG010001108.1 GCA_025937035.1 Thermoanaerobaculia bacterium
ACGTCGTCGGCATCCGTAACGGCCAGATATCGGGTCCTACATCGGCCGGCTTCGAGGAAATCCAGGACCAGCCGCACCTTGGCGCTCCAGTCCCACCGCGTGACCTCTTTGCCGAGCACGACCGCCTGCTCGATCCCGTAGGCTGCGTAACACCGCTCGATCCGGCTCTTGAACGGACGGTTGTTGTAGGTGACGAGGGTCAGATCGGCGGGGACCGAGTAGCGCCGGGCGCCGGGGTTCGCGAGCAGGAGCTGTGAGAGCTGTTCGAAATCCCGGATGACCTCGGGGGTGATGCCATGGCAGGGCAGTCCATGAGGCCGGTGCAGGAAGATCGCATCGCCGCCAGGCAGGAGCTCCTCGAGCGACGGCTTCGGGAGCCCGATTTGGAGCCTCTGCAAGGCTCGCCTCCATCGATCGCGCATCGTATATCTCATCCTGTCCAGAGCGGGCGGCGATCTTAGCATCGATGGCCCCCCGCTCCCGCCATCGGCTACACTCGCCCCCATGCGCGATTCCGTTGTGAGAGCACTCGCCTCTCTGCGGCGATGGGCAGGGGGGCGGCGCAAAGTCTTCGTGGATTGTGGGAGCAACACCTGCAAGGTTCTCGCGGAGCGGATCGAGCGCGGGCTGGAGACCGAATTCTTCGCCTTTGAGCCGCAGCCCGAGCTCGTGGGCTGCGTCGAAGAGGTCCGGCGCAGGTATCCGGGAGTGCCGATTCATTTCCTCAATCGGGCCGTCTGGGTTCACGACGGCACCATGGACTTTTATCTCGCCACTGAATGGGGGCCAAACCATAGAGGAGGCTCGACGCTGCTGGCGGGCCACGTCAGGAACGCCTCCAAGGTGGATTACTCCCGGCCCGTCACCGTGGACTGCATTGATCTCAGCCGCTGGATCCGGCGCAATTTCAATCGGCGGGACCACTTGGTGGTGAAGATGGACATCGAGGGGGCGGAGTACCCTGTCCTGGAAAAGATGGTGGTGGACGGTACGATCGACTACCTCGACGAGCTGATCGTCGAGTTTCACTGGCAGATGAACGAGAACCTGAGCCGGGAACGACACGAGGCTCTACGGGCAGCGCTGGACGGACGGGTCCTGGTGTCGGAGTGGCACTGACGGCGAGGCTGGCCGGAACCGTGGTGCATCTGATCGTCATCACGAACAATATGCTCGGGCTCACGTTAAATAGAGGACCGAAGGCTCGATTGTCGGTACCAAGGACGACGTAAATGAGTCACTGCGGCGACCGGCGTTCCCGGCCGCCGCAGTGAGGGGGAGGTGGCTCAGCGCACGTTGTCCGCGGTTTCGTAGAAGGCAGCGATGTCCTTCTTGAGCTGCTCGTGGCTGGCCCGGCGGATGTACATCATGTGACCCGCCTCGTAGTAGTGCAGGTGGATCCGCTGCGCGTAGTCCGGCTCGTAGCCGATGTGATGGAAGGTGTACTCGGCCGCGTAGAAGGGCGTCGCCAGGTCGTAGTAGCCGCAGGCCACGAAGACCTTGAGGGCCGGATTCTCGCTCATGGCGACCCGCAGGTCCTCCGCCACGTTCACGTAGTTGTTGCCCTGGCCGAAGTTCCAGGGGCGGACCCGGTCGGTGAGGATCTCGTAGGGGAGGTCGCTCTTGAAGCCGAGGTCCTTGCGCACGTAGTTGTTGAGCACCGCCGTGAAGGGGCCGGTGATGGCGGCGTTGCTGGGATCGAATTCGGGCCGCTCTCCCGTGGCGCTGCGGTCCCGCCCCTTGAAGCGGCTGTCGAGCCGGCCGACGGTCAGCCGCTGGTCGCGCAGCAGCTCCTTGTCGAAGGCCTGGATCTCCGGCCGCAGGTTGGTCTCCTTGATG
>JAICSG010000245.1 GCA_025937035.1 Thermoanaerobaculia bacterium
GACCGGCGATCCCAAGCAAAGAGATGCTGGAGCGGCAACCTTCTTCTCGCCACGGCAGCCGAGAAGGAGCAGCAAGAGGAGCAACGTCCTGGGAGCGCGGGCCGAGCCAAGGACACCAGGGACGAACAAAAACGGCATCGGTGTTTTCTGTCCTTGAGGTCCTTGCAGTCCTTTATGTCCTTGGGGTCCTTTGGCCTTTTAGTCTCCCCCACTCGCCTCCGTCACCCGCAGGAGGTGCGTCTCGCGGACCTTCCCCGTGCCGTCCGCCAGCTCCAGCCGGTAGCGGCCGGGCGGCAGCCCCTCGGGGAGGTAGAGGGTCAGGGCGAGATCCCGGTTCAGGCGCAGCTCGTTGGACGACAGCTCCCGGCTGGTCGCGGCGTCGCGGATCGTCAGCCGGTAGGCCGGGATCTGCTCAGAGGGGTGGATCACCAGCATCTGGGGACCGGCCGGCACGGCCAGCTCCTGTCCGGCGGGACCGCGCTGGTCGGGAGCGATGTCGAAGATGGGCACGTTGGCCCGCGGCGCTCCCCGGTCGCTCCGCTGCTGCAAATTCCAGATCGTCATGCCGATCAGCGCTACGAAGAACGTGGCGGCCAGCGTCGTGGGCAGGCGAAACCCCTGGGATGGCCGCCGCGGGCCATCAGAGATCTGGCGGACGTTCTGGGGTGGCGGATCGGCGGGCGGATCGAGTTGCGGCCGGAGCAGGCGCCAGAGGGCGGCGGTCTCCATCTCCTGGCCCGCCTCCGGCTCCCTGTCCGGCTGGACGAAATCCGCCGCGGCCGCCGCCAGATCGAAGCAGTCGCGGCAGCGCACCAGGTGCTCCTGGAAACGCGCCTCCTCCTCCGCGGAGAGCTCGCCGCGCTGGTAGGCGATCCACTGATCGGGAGAGGGGTGGTCCATGGGCTCCGGGGACGCGTCGATCAGCTCCAGGAGGGTACCGCGAAAGTCGGATGGGCGCTCTGCCACGTCGTCACCTCCCGCTCAGAATTCGATCGTCCCAAAGGTGGTGTGCAGCTTGTCCCACAGCCGTTGGCGCGCCTGGAAGAGGTGGGCCTTGACGGTCTCCGGAGAGATGCGCAGGGCCGCGGCGATCTCCTGCATGGTGCGCTCCTGATAGACGTGCAGCTCCACGCACAGGCGCTGCTTGGGAGCCAGCTCGCTGATCGCCTGCCGCAGGGCCTCCAGCCGCTCCTGGCGCACGACGCGGTCGAGGGGCGAGGCCGTGGCGGAGGGTGAGGGGATCTGGGCTTCCGGAGACGGCTCCGGGGCCACCGGCAGATCCTCGATGGAGATCTCCGGCACCGCGTTCCGGCCTCCCGGCTGGCGGTCCCGCCAATCCCGATAGACGTTGAAGGCGATGTGCAGCACCCACCCTTCCAGCGAGCCTTCCCCGCGATAGCCCTCCAGTCCTTTATAGATCCGCAGAAAGATCGCCTGGGTTAGGTCGAGGCGCTCCTCGGGCGAAAAAACCCGCGGCGCCAGAAAGCGCTCGACGCGCGGGCGGAAGCGGCGGAAGAGCAGCTCGAAATTCCTCTCGCGGTCGGAGCCCGACTGGAAGTCGCGCACCGCGCGGAGGTCGTCCTCGGTTCCCGCTCGCGAGCCGCCGCCGGCCGCGGGAGGGGTCTGTTCCCCTAGATTCATCGTGGCTTCCACCGGCTGGCGGGAGGCATACCAGGCTCCGATCCAAGAGGGGGCTTTTCGCTAGTATCGCACAAAACCGCCGGCTCCCCTGGCGCGCGGCCCCCGGGTCCGTGCGAGAATCCCTGCCGTTCCCATGCGCAAGAAACTGGCCCTCTCCGTCTTTTCGATTCTGATCACCCTGCTGTTCGCCGAGGTCGCGCTCCGCATCCTCGGGATCGGCGCCATCGGCCGGGGGTCCGCCTGGTTCGCGGGCGGCAACCATCCGCGCTTCCTGTTTCAGCCGGACCCGTTGAGCGGCTACACCCTGCGGCCCGGCTTCCAGGGCCAGGAGATCGCCCAGAGCAAGGAGTTCGATGTGCCGGTGGCGATCGACGGCCAGGGGCTCCGGGTCCAGCCGCACCCGGCCCCGCCCCAGCCCCGGATCCTGGTCGCCGGCGACTCGATGACCTTCGGCGAGGGGGTGCCAGCCGATTCGACCTACCCGGCCGTGCTGGAGAGGACGCTCGGAGTCCACGTCGACAACGCCGGCGTGCCGGGCTACAGCAGCGCGCAGATGGTCGGCCGGCTGCGCCGCTATCTCCCTCTCCTCCACCCCAGGGTGGTGGTGATGACCCTCTCCCCCACCTGGGACCTCGGGCGCTGCGCCTCGCCGTTCGTCTACAAGGGGGGCTACATCGTGGGCCAGGGGTACGTCGACCGGCTCATCCTGCTCGACGGCAACCTCTACCTGCGGGAGACCAGGCTGCCCGTCCTCGGCACGGCCACGGCCTACGCCGAGCGCTACTCCAACCTCGCGCGCATCGCGCTGCCTTCGCTGGCGGACGCGGCCCGCAAGGCGATCCACAAAAGCACGCGGCCGGAGGTCAGCACCGCCGCGGACGTCGAGCCCACCGCGCGCAACCTCCAGGAGGCCCAGAGGCTGGCGAGCCAGGCCGGGGCCGCCTTCCTGGCGGTGATGATCGACGATCGGGGCACGGAGTTCCGCCAGGACCGCGATCTCCTCCAGGCCCGGCTCCAGCAGCTCGGGGTCCCCTTCGTGGCCGCGGACGACCTGATCCCCAGCGCGCGCTGGCCCGGGCTCCGCTATCCCGTCGACTCCCACTGGAACGCGGCGGGCCATCGGGCGATGGGCGAGGCGCTGGCGCCGCGGATCAAGCCGCTCCTGGCAGCACCGCCTCCAGGCTCTCCAGGAGCTCCGCCGGCCTTGGAAAACTGATCTCACTTCACCCTCTTGACCCTGACGTTGCGTGAGGCTCTACCTTGGGCTCAGGAGGATTGTGATCATGAAAAAAGGGCCCCCCCCTTGGTCCCTGCTGCCCCTGGTGTCCCTGCTGTCCCTGCTCAGCTTCTTCTGCCGCGGAGGTGAGGCCATGCAACTGGATTCAGTCAAAGCGGATTTCACCGAAACCCCGCTCACCCTGGAGGTCGACGGCCTCCGCTTCCCCGCCCGGCTGACCGTTCCGGCGGCGGGCGATCCTGTCGCCGCCATCGTGCTGATCCCCGGCTCGCTGTTCATCGACGTGGACGGCGACCTTCCGAGCTTCAATCTCCATCCCCACATGTATGCGGACCTCGCCCGGCAGCTCGCCGCGCGGGGCCACGCCGTGCTGCGCTACGCCAAGCCCGGGCCGGGGACGGGCACGGAGACCGTCGACGCCGAGCGGGCTCAGGCGCACCTTCACTTCGCCGAGCGCGTGGTGGTGGCCCGGGCCGCCCTGAAGGCGCTTCGGGAGGGCCTGGGGGACAAAGCCTCGAAGGTCCGTGTCTGGATCGTGGCCGGCCACAGCGAGGGCGCGGTGGTGGCCTCGCTCCTGGCTCTCCAGGAGCCCGCGCTCTCGGGCCTCATCAGCCTCTCGGGGCCCTCGACGGGCCTGCTCTCGATCATGCGCGACCAGGCCGCGGCGATGCCGGGGGCCGGCGATCTCAAGGTCTACGACGACGCTCTCGCCCGCATCCGCCGCGGGGAGCCGCTCCCTCCCGAGGCCGCCAGGCATCCGCAGACGGCGATGCTGGCGACCATGGACCCGAGAAACCTGAGCTACATCCGGGAGGTGGACGCCGTCGATCCCGCGCCGGCCCTGGCCGCGGTGGAGCGCCCGGTGCTCCTCGTGCAGGGGGGCCGGGACGGCAGCGTCCCCGAGAAGCACGTCCACCGGCTGCTGGAGGCCCGGGGCGCGCGGCCCACCCGGCTCGCCCTCTTCGACGATCTCCAGCACTTCTACAAGCACGTCGAGCCGGGAACGGACCCGCAGGCCGCCTTCGGCCTCGCCACGCCGACCGATCCGCGGGTGGCCGAGGCGGTCGACCGGTGGGTGCGCGGGCTGTCGTAGGGGGGATGAGTCATCCCCGGCGGGCGGGATTCCCGCCGGGGAGGCAGGCTCACGGGGAGCTTACTTCTTCTTCTTGGCGGGGGTCCCGAGGCTGCTGTCGAACTCGGCCGGCGTGATCGAGCCGTCGTGGTTCTTGTCCGCCTTGGCGAACCCGGCCTTGATGGGATCCTTGGCGCCCTTGAGATCCTTGGTGTTCACGTTCTTGGTCCAATCCGTCTGCTTCGACAGCCAGGCCTGGGCCTCGGCCTCCGAGATCTTGCCGTTGTGGTCGGCGTCGATCTCGTCGAACCGGGACTTGGCGCTGTTCGACGCATCGTCGGTGCACTGGGGGAAGAAGTGGCACTTCAGGTCCGTGCTGGCCGTGAACATGCCGCACTGCGTGTTGCAGTTGCAGCCGAAGGCGTTGCAGACCGGCATGTTCGGACCGGCGACGCACTGCGAGCTGGAAGAGATGGCATAGGGGCAGACGATCGCCGTGCAGCAGGCCGACGCGGCTCCGGCGGAGAGGAGCAACGCGGCGGCGAACAGACCGAGGATGCCAAGGGTTGAGGCGACTGCGGAACGATTCATCAGGGACCCTCCCTCGTGAAATGGGCCCGTCTCAGCCTCGCAAGAGAGGCCGGACCGAGACCCGGTTGACCCTCCATGAGCTTCTCAAGCTTAGAAAGAAAAGAAATATCGCGGCTGGATACTACAACAGTCCAGCGCGGCCGGGAAGATCCCTCCCAGGCCCGCCGCTCAGCGGTTGAAGGGGTCTTCGTTGACCCAGTGAAAGCCCCGGGTGACGAGCAGGAATTTGGAATCCTCCACCCGGTGGAGGCTCGCCCGGACCTTGTGGCCGTCGAACGTCCCCTCCAGCGTGAGGCGGTCCGGCGCGGGCCGCTGATAGGACAGGGCGGATTTCCAGACCGGGTCGTCGCGCCTGGTGAGCGCCATCGTCTTGTGGGCCGCATCGAGCTTGAGACCGTAACGCTGCCGGGAATCGCTCGTGAGCTGCACCGCGAACGTGCCTGGACGATCGAGGACCAGGCGGTGCCACCGCAGCGCCTCCGCGCCCGGCGGCGGGCCCGCCTGGCCGTCGACCTGGAGCTCCTCGACGTTCCAGACACCGCGCAGCGGCGAGCGCACCGTACGGTTCTGGATCTGATGCCAGCCCATGCTCAGGATGAGCGCGCTGAAGCCGACGGCGGCCACCGCCTGGAACGCCAGCCCGGCACGGCGGAGCCCGCGCCGCTGGACCAGCCGGGGGTCGGGGGCCGCGGGCGCCGGGCGGTTGAGCACCAGCAGGTCGGCGAGCCGCCGCAGGTCGTGCGCCGCCAGAAAGACGGCCATGGCCAGCAGGTGCGACGAGAACAGCTTGACCGGCACGTCATAGCAGAGGTTGAGCATCACGACGTTGGTGAGGGCGCCGATGCTCACCAGCGCCCCCAGCAGCGTGGTGCGGCGGAAGAGGAGGAGCATGCCGCCGGCCCACTCGGTGAGACCGGCGAAGATGGTGTAGGGCGCCGAGGCCCCCATGAACGTCCACAGGAGCCCCATGGGCGAGGCGTCGCCGAACGGCTGTGTCAGGCGGTCGAGCGTGGGGGGCGGGAACTGGGAGGGCACGATCTTGAGCCCGCCGTATTCGATCATCGTCAGGCCCAGCCCGAAGCGGACGCCGACCCGGAGCCACTCGTACAGGCGCGCGTAATCGGCGCGCTTGCGGTCGAGCAGCGACCAGACCACCGTCGCCGCCAGGGCGAGGACCAGGCTGCAGAAGACCGCGACCCAATCGGCCATCGTGTCCCCGCTGCCGGTGGGGTGAACGGTGGCGCTGACCGCGAACAGGTGCCTGCCGACCCAGGGCACGACCGCGGTCCAGACCTGGTAATACCAGTCCGCCACGAAGCCGGCGCCGGGCAAGAGCGCCAGCACCCCCACGAAGATGGACAGCAGGTACAGGGAGAGATACGAGAACGCGAAGCGGAAGAGGATCCGCTTCCCGGGCCCCCAGGCGGGAGCCGCGGCCTCGCGATCCATCCCCTCAGCCGGCGTGGCGTCCGGCGGCTCCGGCTCGATCTCCATCGACCTGTCGAATACGGCCATGTCGCACCTCCGGGCCGGCTCGGCGTCTCGCCGGAACGATCAATGATTGAAAGGATATTCGCTCACCCAATGGAAGCCCCGGGTCTTGAGCGTGAACCTGGGCTCCTCGATCCGGTGGAGGCTCGCCCGCACCTTCCTGCCGTCGAGCGTCCCCGCCAGCAGGAGGTGCCCCGGCGCGGGCTCCTGATAGCTGAGGCTGGCCTTCCAGGCCGGCTCGTCGCGCTTCTTCAAGGCGATCGTCTTCTTGTGGGTGTCCAGATCGGAGAAATAACGCTGCCGGGTATTGTTCATCAGCAGGACGGAAAAGAGGTTTGAATAATCGAATACCAC
>JAICSG010000707.1 GCA_025937035.1 Thermoanaerobaculia bacterium
ACCACCGCCTCGCGCACGGAGGGTTGGGAGGCCAGGGCCGACTCGATCTCCCCCAGCTCGATGCGGAAGCCGCGGATCTTCACCTGGTGGTCGATCCGGCCCAGGTATTCGAGGTCGCCGCCGGCCAGGTGCCGCGCCAGGTCGCCGCTGCGGTAGAGCCGGGAGCCCGGCTCGCCGTAGGGATTGGGCACGAAGCGCTCCGCGGTCAGCTCCGGCCGCCCGAGGTAGCCCAGGGCGAGGCCGGCGCCGCCGACGTGGATCTCCCCCGGCACCCCCACCGGCACCGGCTGGCCGTTCGCGTCCAGCACGTGGATCCCGAGATCCGGGATCGGGCAGCCGACGACGCTGCCGGAGCCCATGGCCTCCCGCCAGCCGATCGGCCGGTAGGTGACGTGGACCGTGGTCTCGGTGATGCCGTACATGTTGATCAGCCGGGGTCTCTGGTCGCCATGGCGTTCAAACCAGGGGACCAGGCTCGCCGGCTCCAGCGCCTCGCCGCCGAAGACGACGCAGCGCAGGGCGAGGTCCGGCGCCGCGCCGCCGAGCGCCGCCTGCTCGGCCCAGAGGAGCTGCCGGAAAGCCGAGGGGGTCTGGTTGAGCACGGTGACCCGCTCGGTCCGCAACAGCTCGTAGAAGGCCTCCGGCGAGCGGCTCACCCAGAACGGCACCACCACCAGCCGGCCGCCGTAGAGCAGCGCCCCCCAGATCTCCCAGACCGAGAAGTCGAAGGCGTAGGAGTGGAAGAGCGTCCAGACGTCCTCCGGGCCGAAGCCAAACCAGGCGTCGGTGGCGGTGAGCAGCCGCACGGCGTTGCCGTGGCGCACCACCACCCCCTTGGGCCGGCCGGTGGAGCCCGAGGTGTAGATGACGTAGGCCGGGAAGCCGGCCGAGACCGGGACCGCGGGGTCCCCGTCGCCCTCGGCGGCGATCGCCTCGCGGTCGCGGTCCAGGAGGACCACCCGGGTGGCGGCCCCGAGCTCGGGCAGGACGCCGGCCAGCGACTCCTGGGCGAGCAGCACCGGCACCTGGCTGTCCTCCAGCATGAAGGCCAGGCGCTCCTGCGGATAGGCGGGATCGAGCGGCACGTAGGCCGCGCCGGCCTTGAGCACGCCCAGGACGGCCACCACCATCTCCGGCGACCGTTCGAGGCAGAGGCCCACCAGATCCCCCGGGGCGACCCCCAGGCGGACGAGGTGGCGCGCCAGCCGGTTGGCCCGCCGGTCGAGCTCGCCGTAGGTCAGCCGCTCCCCCTCGCAGGTCACGGCCACCGCCCCGGGATCGGCCGCCGCGCGGGCGGCGAAGATCTCGTGCAGGCAGACGCCGGTCATCGCCTCCCCCGGCCGGACGCCCCCCTCCAGCCCCAGCTCCCGGCGCTCGGCGGCGGTGAGCAGGGGGAGGTCGGCCACGCGGGCGTCCGGATCGGCCGCGGCGGCGGCGATCAGGCTCTCCAGATGGCGCGACATGCGCGCCACGGTGGCGCGGTCGAAGTGGTCGGTGTTGAGCTTCCAGAGGCCGCTCAGGCCGCCGGCCCCCTCGCGCAGGTTGAGCACGAGGTCGAACTTGGCGCTCTGGCCGCTCCCCTCGACCGAGCTGAGGCTCAGGCCGGGCAGCTCGAAGGCCGTGGCGGCCGCCTGCTGGAACTGGAAGACCACCTGGAACAGCGGCGAGCGCGAGAGGTCGCGATCCGGTCGCACCGCCTCGACCAGCTTCTCGAACGGCACCTCCTGGTGGCTGAGGACGCCGAGCGCCACCTCGCGCACGCGGCCGAGGAGCTCGCCGAAGGTCGGCCGCCCGGCGAGGCCGGCGCGCATCGGCAGGGTGTTGACGAAGAAGCCGATCATCCCTTCGAGCTCACGCAGGTCGCGGCTGGCGAGGGTGCCGCCGACGATCACGTCCTCCTGCCCCGAGTAGCGGTGCAGCAGGGCCTGGAAGGCCGCCAGCAGGGCCATGTAGGGGGTCATCCCCCGCCGCCGGGCGAGGGCGAGGAAGGCCCGGCTCGTCTCGCCGTCGAAGACGACGGGCTCGTCGAGGCCCTCGAACCGTTGCACGGCCGGCCGCGGCCGGTCGGTGGGCAGCTCCAGGGTGGCGTATCCGGCGAGCGCCTGCCGCCACCAGGCCAGCACCGGCGCCAGCACCTCGTCGCTCAGCCACCGCCGCTGCCAGACGGCGAAGTCGGCGTACTGCACCGGCAGCTCGGGGAGCGGCGACGGCCGGCCGGCGAGGAAGGCCGGATAGAGGGCGGCCAGCTCGCGCACCAGCACGCCGATCGACCAGCCGTCGGAGATGATGTGGTGCATGGTCAGCAGGGCGACGTGCTCGCCGTCGCCGGAGCGCAGCAGGGTGGTACGGATCAGCGGCCCGGCCGTGAGGTCGAACGGGCGGCGCGCCTCCTCCTCGGTGAGACGGCGGACGGCCTCCTCCCGCTCGTCCTCCGGAATCCAGCGGAGGTCGATCACCGGCAGGCCGGGGGCCGGCTCCGGCGCCACCACCTGCACGGGCGTGCCGCCGCGCACGGCGAAGGTGGTGCGCAGGGACTCGTGCCGGCGCGCCACCTCCCACAGGCTCCGCCGCAGGGCGTCGACGTCGAGCGCGCCGCGGAAGCGGATGGCCGAGGGCATGTTGTAGGTCGCCGTGCCCGGCTGGAGCTGCTCCAGGAACCAGAGCCGCTGCTGGGCGAAGGAGAGCGGCGGATCCCCCTCGCGCGGCAGGGGGACGAGCGGCGGGACCTCGGGCCCCGAGCCGCCGCGCAGGGCGGCCTCGATCTCCTCGGCCAGCCCGGCCACCGTCGGCCGCTCGAACAGCGCGCGCAGGGGGAGCGTGACGCCGAAGCTCTCCCGCGCCCGCGACATCGCCTGGGTGGCGAGCAGGGAGTGGCCGCCGAGGTCGAAGAAGCTGTCCTCGATCCCGATCCCCTCCACCCCCAGGAGCTCCGACCAGATGGCGGCCAGGATCTCCTCGGTCTGGGTGCGCGGCGGCGTGCCGCCACCGTCGCGGCCACCGGCGCCGCGGCGCCGCGGCTCGGGCAGGGCGCGGCGGTCGACCTTGCCGGTGGCCGCCACGGGCAGCGACTCCATCGTCACGAAGTCGGCCGGCACCAT